>CALIIW010000061.1 GCA_938018185.1 uncultured Saprospiraceae bacterium | reverse complement strand
CTGCAATTTGATTGCGTCTGCACCAGCCTCAGCAGCAGCTTGTACAATTGAAAGAGCTCTTTCAAGAGATTGGTTGTGATTGCCAGACATTTCGGCTATGATGAAGGGTGTTTGCATGTATTAGTTTTAGAAAATACTTTTTTATATTATTTTTTATTTGAATAATGTAAGACTTTGCCTTCCTTATTTATAAAATTAAGTCCTGCATATTCAGCAATCTTTATCGAAGAGGTATTACCTTCTTTTATCTCTGCTCTTATTGATGAGTTCATTGACTTTACAAATAGATTCACCATCCTTTTGCCAATTCCCTTTCCTCTTGCATCTGGAGCCACGGTCCAAGATAATTCATAAGCATCTACCGCTATATCAAAATCCGCTCGGACTGTTCCAACTGCTAGCTCCGATACATAAGCAATAAATAACTTCCTTTTAGAATTCTTAAGTAATTTTTTAAACCACTTTTTATGACTTTCTTCTGAGATCAAATCCATGCTGTGCGAATTCTTTCTAGATTCAATATCATTTCTCCAATCAAGAAGTAACTTCCAATCTGAGTATATTGCTTCCTTAAGTATCATTTTTATTGCACACAATTTAAATCCCTAAAAATATTTGTTTTAATTTCAGCGGATTACTTTACTAATAAAAAAATCTTTTACTTTAATTCTTTTAAAATTTCTATGATTCTTTCAATGCTCTTTCCATCAAAAAGTTGACCTTGTTTTTTTAAAGCCAAACTTACTTTATTTTTAGAAAGTTTCCCGAGCAGATTACAATTGAAAGCCATTTTTTCATTTAACAAATAATCATAAATATTTTTCTGATTATCTGCTGTTTTGACTAAATAAAGAACTCCAGAAGAACACAGAAATTCATATGCTATTGTACTTGCTGAAGTAATTCCAATCCAACAATTTGACATTATTCCTAATATTTCTTCTCCCGTTAAATTCTGATAAAGGGAATGTTTAAATTTTGCTTTGTTTAAGAAAGCTCTTAATTCTTTTTCAAACTTATATCCAGAACCAATTACAATATTTAAGTTTTTAGATTTAAAAAAATTGCTATTTTCTTTTAAAAAATTGATTGTATAATCTGAAGGATCCGCTCCCCCAAAACATAGGAATACATTTTCATTTTCTTCTAAAAGCTTCTTCTTTCTCGCTCCTTCTATAAACTCCTTTCTTAGCATGCAGTACTTTGGCCCAAGATATATTTTTGCTCTCGGTTTAAGCTTAAATAATTTCCTATCCTTAATCCCAGCATGATTAATGATCACATCTGAAACAAGATCTTCATACAAGGTATCTACAATTGAAACTATTCGTATTCCTGATTTAGCAATACGACTTTTATATTCTTCATCAAAATGGTATCCGTCTAAAATCAGGATGCCATTTTTTGCATCAATTAAATCTACAATTACATTCTCTTCTAAAAGGAAATCAAATTCTGGAAGAATTATTATGTCCTTACAAGTGCTAGATACTAAATTTACTAGAAGACTTGAAGGGGATTTAATAATAAAATAGCATTTAAAATAAATATTTGCAGATTGAGCAATTGATATTAATCTGATGATATGGCCTAAGCCAATTTCAGAATTACCATCAGCTCTAAAATAAATTTTAGGTTTTGCCATCAATCTATTCTACTTGTTTTAAATATCTTGCATACGCTAGTCCGTTCTCATCATCTATATCAATCGATCTTTCTGCTGGCATAATATAAGCGCCCCAATTGGAAAGAAAATAGGTTTTACTTTCGATTAATTTTTTGACTTTAATAATTATCAAAGCTCCATTAATTCTATATGTTGGTGCCAGTTCTTGTGATTTTTTATTTATTAAATCCTGGAAGATAGGCTCTACTTTTCCTTTTGCTGTAACAGAAACAGACCTAAATGCATTATGTTCTGTTTCTGTGACAGACATTAAAACATCAAAATATTCTTTTTCATATTTCTCAATAGCACCAACCAAATCCTCTACTCCCATCAACGGCGCCGTCGGCAACAAAATACAAACCGAATCATATAATTTGTATTTAGGAAAGCACTCTAAAAAATCCAATAACACATCAACTACACCGTAAGGATCTCTTGCCAGTTTCTCTTCCCTCAGGTATGGAACAGTAGCTCCATATTTTTCGGCTATCAATTTTATCTCTTCTGATTCAGTAGATAAAATCACATCTGAATTTTCAAAAAGCCCAGACTTAAGCGCATTATTAATAGGATAGTAAATTAGTTCCTTGCCATCTAATTTTAAGATGTTCTTTTTCTTCAACCTTGTTGAAGCGGCTTTGGCTGGTATGAAGCAAAATATTTTATTTTTATATGTGCTCATAACTTATTGCACCTCCTTTTTCTATTGACTTGCTTACAGATTTTCCAACAAAGTAATCAAACTCTTCTGATGTAATTCCGAATCCTGGTCTCTTGAATTCGAAGTCCTCCCTTCTTATAGTCTCGCCTGGTTTTAAATCCTTCATGGCGTATGGAGATCGTCTCGCTTTCTTTCTTTTATTCTTAACATCAGTTGGAATAGTCCTCCTACTCTCTCCTAGCGCAAGCTCAACATTTCTAATTGACTTGACAAATTTCTCTGCCGTTTGCGGTTCTAGTGAAAAAGAATGCTCGCAACTCTTTGTAAACCTATCTAAAGTAATCGTCTTTTCAATCATGTCAGCTCCTAATGCAACTGCAGCAATATCCATATCCCATCCTGGAGAATGATCACTGAATGCTATTCCATACTTTGGAAACATGAGTCTTAAAGTCTCTAACATTCTTAAATGAATGCTTTCTTCCTTAGTAGGATAACCTGAAGGACAAAGATGTATAATGATGTTTTCACAACCTGCTTCTTCTGCTGTTATTACAGCCTGTTCTATTTCCCAAATATCTGCATTGCCAGTATCCAATTGAATGTTTACACCTTTGCTCGCACAGTACTTTATAAACTCCAAATCATTTACATCACCTGAGTTTATTTTAATACTATCAACCTTTAGCTCATCCACAATGAAGTCTACCTCATCAGTATAAGTTGCTGTTGTAAACATAACAATCCCTATTTCATCACAGTAGGATTTTAGTTCTTTCCACTCCTCTTTACTTAATTCTCTTCTCTTTAAAATATCATAAAGCCTCTCTTCAATTGGAACGAATTTTTCATTGCCGCTTTCATCTAGCTCCAAATATTTGTACGTAAACATAACGGATTTATCAGCCATCAATCTATCTGCATAGAGCAATTGATATTTGACTCCATCAGCTCCCGAATCTTTAGCGACTTTTGCCAATTGCTTTGCACTTTCTATCCCTGTATGGGTAGGACCAGCTTCTAGCACTATAAAAGTACCTGCTTGTTTTTGATTTACTATTTTACTATTTATTGTTGCACTCATTTTTTATTTTTTTTAGACGATTGCTTTCTCAAACTCCAACACCTGCTCAATCACAAAACCCTGCTCCTCATCCGTTAATGTCGGATACATAGGCAAACTCAAACATTGTTCATAATAAGATTCTGCAGCAGGATAATCTCCTTTTTGCAATCCTTCATTTTTGTAATATGGCAAATAGTGAATTGGTATATAATGCACTTGAACAAAAATTTGTTTTGATCTCAAATAGTCATACAAACCTTTCCTATCTTTGCTTTTAACAACATACAAATGATAAGCATGCCCATATCCTTCTGAAGGAATTATTAAATTGAGTTCGCTCAACTCCGTATCGTATCTTTTCGCAATTTCTCTTCTTCTTTCTAAATTCTTGGCCGCTCTCTTTAATTGTGATATCCCTAAGGCAGCTTGAAAATCAGTCAGCCTATAATTATATCCAAGCATTTGCATTTCATAATACCAGCCTCCATGATTCTCTTCCATCAAGTCTGGATTTTTAGTTATTCCATGCGTTCTTAAGATTAAAAGCTTATCATATAACTCTTTGCTATTGGTGGTGATCATCCCTCCTTCTCCAGAAGCAATATGCTTTACTGGGTGAAAAGAAAAGATTGCTGCGTCTGCAAAATTTCCATTACCGCAATTTTGTTGCTTTCCATTTGAATCTGTAAAGTATCCTCCTGGAGCATGGCAAGAATCTTCCAAGATCCACAATCCATATTCATCTGCCAATTTTCTTACCTCTTCTAAATTAACAGGATAGCCAGAAAGATCCACAGGAATAACTCCTTGATAAGTTCCTTTTGGTTTGCTTTCTAATTTGACTTTTAGGGCAGGTATACTCATCAATCCAGTGGCTGGATCAATATCAACTAATTCAATTTGGCCACCACAGTATTTTATACAATTTGCAGAAGCGGCGAAAGTAATAGGCGTTGTTAAAACAGTACTCTTTTCATTCACACCTAGAGCTAATGCCGCTAGATGCAAAGCTGCAGTTCCATTAGCTAAAGCTATAGAATATTTGCAACCTATATATTCAGAAAATTTTTCTTCAAATAAAGCAATTTGAGGACCTTGGGTAAGCATGTCAGAAGTTAGCGTATCTACTACAGCTTTAATGTCTTCTTCTGTTATGTGTTGTCTGCCATATGGAATGGGCTTATTCATATTCTTTGTCCTATTGAAAATGAAGCGTCAACATGTTTGACGATCAAAGCTCTTATAGCATCAGCATCTAACCATTCTGAATTGGTTCCTGAGTTGTAACTAAATCCTGGTTCAACGGCCTTCGCATTAAATTTCTTCAAATACTCTTCTCTTGACCAAACTGGTACCTGTGGTAAAATCGCATAATATTTTCCAAGATCAATGGTCGTGAACGAATCTGCCTCAGTTATCATTTCTTCATGAATCTTTTCGCCTGGACGAATACCTACAATTTTTTGTTCACAATCTGGCCCAATCGCAGTAGCAACATCCGTAATTTTATAAGAAGGAATTTTAGGCACAAATATTTCTCCGCCCCAAGCATTCTCAATTGCATGCATAACCATCTGAACACCATCTTCTAATGAAATGTTGAATCTGGTCATTCTTGGATCAGTAATTGGCAATACACCATCTTTTCTTTTTTCCATAAAAAATGGAATCACAGAACCTCTCGATCCCATCACATTTCCGTACCGCACGATTGAAAAAGAAAGCGTCGGACGACCTCTCATATTATTACCTGCAACAAACAGTTTATCAGAACATAATTTTGTCGCACCATACAAATTAATTGGTGCTGCTGCTTTGTCCGTTGAAAGGGCAACAACTTTTTCTATGGTCGTAGAATCTAAGGCTGCATCAATTACATTTTGTGCACCAATGACATTTGTCTTGATACATTCCATTGGATTATACTCCGCTGTAGGAACTTGCTTCATCGCTGCAGCATGGATTATAATTTCAATGCCTTTACAAGCTCTTTTAAAACGATCCGCATCTCTAATATCTCCTATAAAATATCTAATTGCAGGATACTCCTTTTGAGAATAAGTCTGAGCCATTTCATACTGCTTCAACTCATCACGCGAAAAAATAACCAGTCGTTTGACCTTTGGAAAGTTCTTCAATATCACTTCCACAAACTTCTTTCCAAAGGAACCAGTCCCCCCAGTTATTAAAATAGATTTTTCATTCAAATCAAGCATTAATGCAGTATTTATCTTTTGTTGCTAAATCAGCTAGTCTAAGCGCCTACTTTTTCTTTCTTTTCTTGCCTTTTTTCTCTTCATTGGACTTAGTCACAGTAGGTTTCTTATCCTGCTTAACTAACGTAGATTTAGTAGGACTTGTTACTAGTATTTCATTCTTTAAATGGTTGCTTTCAGGTATAATTCCATTCTTGAAAGCCAAAAACAAGGCTCCAAAGAAGCCTACCAATAGCAACAAAGAACAAATCATAGAAATCATCTCGCCAGTATAGAATGATTTAGGCTCGAATCTCATCTCCAAAGTCTTGTTTGTACCTGCAGGTAGCTTTAATGCTCTAAGAAGAAAATTAGCTTTCATTATCGGCCCGATCTCCGCACCATCTAGAAAAACTTTCCAACCCTTATCAGAAGGATAATAGACTTCTGAGAATACAGCCAATTGATCTGTTTTTGCAGAATATTTATAAACCATTTTATCCGGATGATAAGTTTCTAATTTAATATTTGCAGTACTGTCATATTGAATCTGAAATCCATTTAGGGAAGAAGCAAAATCTTTTTGAATCAAAGCTTTGTTCGCTGGATTAAGATTAGCGAGACCATTCATTTCTTCATCCCCATTGGCGACAATTTGATACTCTTTAACAAACCAAGCATTACCTAAAGCTTTATCATTTAGCATAGCCCTTCCTTCTGCTCCTTGCCCTTGTATAAAATATTTACCATTTAACATTCCAACGATATGTCTATTTTCAGATGGCTTAGTTAAATACCTTTCTACAAGATCTTGGTATCGCATTAATTTTGCAGCATGATATCCTCCTAAACTTTTATGAAAATAAGAGGTACGATAATTTGTAAATGGGTCAGCCCTCAAATCCAATACTCTAAAGTGTGGATCTTTTTCAGCCATCAATTGCTTGTCAACTTGTTGAGGTTCTACTTCATTTACTTTTGGCATTTCATACTTATCAGTAAATACTGTTCGCTTATTAACCACCCAAATGTCAATAGTACTGAGCAATCCTATTAATACTACAGCTACTACCGACTTCAATTTTCCTTTGAGCCCAGCAAATAAAATTCCAGCCGCCAAGAATATTAAAGCCAAACTTCTAAAAGCATCGGCCCGCATTATATTGCCTCTTCCTTCTTGGATCAGTGAAGCCAGTTCTTGCCCCATTTGTGCATCATTCTTTCCGATCATCTGCATTGTACCACTCAAAACAACAGCTAACAAACACAAACCTCCTGTTATGCCTAAAGAAATCAATAAGGCCTTTTTCTTTGTCTCAGCAGATAAGTCGTTATCAAAAAACTTTTGCAATCCTAAGCCAGCTAATGCCACAGCAGTTAAAATAGTAAGACCTAATGCCATGGAGACCGCACGAAACTTGTTGAACAGTGGAAAATAATCAACAAATATCTCGTTCAAGAAGAAGTTACCTCCCCAAGCTAGAGAAAGTGAAAAAAACGTTGATACAAGTAACCACCATTTCATCTCTCCAGGCACTATAAAGGCACCCAATAAAAACAAGAAACATATAATTGCACCAAAATAAATAGCAGTCCCAACCATTGGTTGATTTCCCCAATAAAACAACATTGCCACTTGCTGCTCTGCCTTCTTTCTCAACTCTTGAGCAGGCATTCTAGCATTTTGTTGAGACATTTGAGATTTGACCGCAGGATAATATCTATCATAAAATTTTGTTCCTTTGAAAGTCTGAGAGGTTCCCCCACCATTAAAGTTTGGGACAAGCATAGTCATTGATTCCAATTTTCCATAGGACCAACCCCAGATGTAATTTTTATCCAATCCATCTCCTTTTGATGCTTTTGAACTTAATTCTGATTTTCCGCGAATTGTTTCTTTAGAATATTCATATGTGGTCCACATACGAGATAGATTACACAAAATGGCTATGCCCAAAGCAAAGGTCAAAATTCCAGTAGATTTCGCAAAGTGCCCCCACTCTTTTGTCCTTGCTGCTTTGACAATTTGAAAAATTCCAAAAATAGCAAGTATCAAAAATGCATAAAAAGTTATTTGATAATGATTGGCATAAATATTCATGGAGGTCATTAATGCAAATGTTGTCCCTCCGAGTAAATATTTTTTTCTAAACACCATTAAGACACCAGCTATCATTCCAGGTACCAAGCCTAAAGTTGCCATTTTTGCAGCATGACCAGCTTCTGCCAGATCCATAAAATAAGTGCCCATACCAAAGGCAAAGGAACAGAAAATTGCTATCCGCCAATCAACTTTCATTACCCAAAACATCAAATAGCAACAAAACATCGCCATTAAACACACAAAAGGTGGCTTTGTAATACCTTGAGCCAATAAGGCATACTTGTATATGTATTTGGTCATATTTCCACTCCCAGGATGCAGTATCTGATAGGTTGGCATTCCCCCAAACATAGAATTAGTCCAAAGTGGATAAGTTCCTGTTTCTTTCTGGACTTTCTTCATCTCTCCCTGCATCCCATGTGCTCTCAGCGTATCTGGTGGGTTCAAAGATTTTCCTTCAGTAAAGTACGGCAAGAAAAAAATAAATGCCGCAGCCATCAAAATGAAATAAGCAACAATGTGTGGAATTAGGCGCTTCAGAAGATTATTTTGCATTGGAAATCAAAGGTTTATATCTACAATAACTTTTGGATAAGGTATATAATCCAAGGCCTTAAAGGTAAGTATTTTTGAGATTAAACCAATCCAGATGCCTCACTGACTAAAAAATCTCAATAGTCAGCAATTGTTGTATATGTCATATTTAATTATGGCAACTAATTAGCTAATACACCAAATATACAATTACGACAACAATAACTTCGAATTAGCTTAATAAGAATTGCTTATTTGTTTAATCGTGTATTTGTTTATGAAATTCTAAGATTATCATGGACAAATCAACAAATAAGCGCATAAACAATATCCATACATTTTAACATATATCACATAGGCTAATTTAAACTTTTGGTAAATTAAAGATATAGGATTCTAAATTATATACGTTATGGAGACCTTATTTCTTTACATTTTTGTTTGTTTGTGTTATCTTTGTTGACCCATAATCGAGGTTAGACCCTGTCCTTTTACAAAGCATAAACCGTCCCCCTATTGCTTAGTCAGCGTCGTTTCAATTAAAATTGATTTTTAAATCTAATTAAGCGCTCTAATTTATGAGAATCGAAAGAAAACTCAGCTTCTTTTTTTACATCCTTATACCTGCTTTATTCTTAAGTAATACTTGCTTTGCACAAGTAAATTATACCGCTAATGATGTAGTGAAACCTTATAATGGAGGATTCCATTTTGGAATAAATCCTGGGACTTACCAAACAGACATTTATCAAAATGGTCAGCCAATCCCTTGGACAGATATAGAATTAGCTGAAATATCTGTAGGAGTTCCAAGTAAGAACATTCCAGGTGTTGGAGTTGAAACATTCAGAGCTGCTCTACCTGATTGGTTTTTAGAGCATTTTGGATATGGTATACGAGATGAAACTTTCGATTATTACGATGAACTTGGGATGAAAGATCTGACTGTATTTCTAAATCATCCAAGTATCGAACACACCGAGCCAACTATGTTTTGCCCAGATCTTCATCCAGATGCCCCAAAGACCTTTGCAAATTTACATGAACCTATTTGGGATGGTGGTGCCAATGGAACACCCTATAATGATAATAACTATTACGCAGCTTATGTATATAAGCTTGTGGAAAGATATGGTGATCATATAAAATTTTATGAAGTATGGAATGAACCAGATTTTTCTAGTACTTCCAATGCGCAAAGCCCTTCAGGCACACCTAATAGTTGGTGGGATAAAAACCCAGACCCATGTGATTTATTGTGGTTCAATGCACCTATCTATCATTATGTAAGAATGCTTAGGATTTCTTATGAAGTGATAAAAACATTGGATCCTGACGCTTATGTTTGTGTAGGTGGCTTAGGCTATCCTAGTTTTTTGGATGCAATAATGCGAAATACAGACAACCCAAATGGTGGTTCTGTCACTGGAGATTATCCACTTAAAGGAGGAGCCTATTTCGATGTTTGCAGTTTTCATTACTATCCGCATGTTTCTAATGCTTTTAGATATTGGAATAATAGTATTCAAAATTGGACTTATACCAGACATACTGATAGAGGAATTGATGCTTTTCAAGAGCGATTTGAGTTGTTCAAAGGAGTGACTGAAAAATATGGTTATAACGGAACTACTTATCCAAAAAAAGAATTCATTTGCACAGAAACCAATATGCCAAGGTTTGAATTTGGAAATAAATTTGGTGGTGATCAAGTACAAATAAATTATGCCATCAAACTGGCTGTGTTTTGCCACCAGCAAAATATTAGGCACCTACATTTATTCCATTTAGGCGAAACTCGGGATGAAGGCCAACTATATCAAGATATTGATCTTTTTTATTTCATGGGATTGTACAAAAATTTAATGGGTGCCAATCAAGGTACTGCAGAAAGAGCAAATCTTGGAATAGGTTTTAAAACAGCCTCCGATTTGATGAGAGGATACTGGTACGATGGTGGACAAACAGCAGCCTTAAATCTTGGTACCAACATTCGAGGAGGTGCTTTTAAAAACAACAATGGCGATTATCTGTATGTACTTTGGGCGACCACTCATACAGATAGAAGTGAAGATTCTCAAAGTCTTTACACCTTCCCTAAAAACATACCTTGGGCTGCAGATGGATCGGCTACACTAACAAAAAAAGAATGGGACTACGCTTTAACGAATCAATCGGTTAGTGTCGGGCATCAAAATATTGAACTATCTGGCACACCTATTTTTCTTACAATTAGCCCTGAGGTAAGTGATTGTAACGGCTTGTCTCTAGACATTAACTCTGTTGGTGTTTCTTGTCATGGTGGAAACAATGGATCTGTTTCAGTAAATCCGCAAAACGGAACTGGTCCTTATGAATACACATGGAATACAGGCCAAACTTCAGCTTTGATAAATAATTTATGGTCAGGTGTATATCAAGTTACAGTATTAGATAGCAAAGAATGTGAGTTAATTCAATCTATCACAATTAATCAACCTTTTCCTTTAAATGTAGCTTTTGGAACCAATGATGAAACTATTGGAGGGCTCAATGATGGCAATATAGCAACTTATGTCAGTGGAGGTTCTCCACCTTATTTTTATAACTGGAGCAATGGGTCTACTTCTGCTTATGTTGGCAACTTAGCACCGGGGAATTATTCGGTCACTATTACTGATAATAATGGATGCATGACAAATGCCAACGTTGATATTCAAGGTGGACTTGGCTCAGAATGTGTTGGCTTCAGTGCCTTCATAACTGCTTCTCAAATAAATTGCGGTGGTGCAAATAATGGCATTGCAGAGGTCAATGTTTCAAATGGTGTTGCCCCTTATTTTTACCAGTGGAATACTGGACAAAATACAGCAACTATTAATAATTTATCCGCTGGCTTTTATAGCGTAAGTGTTTTTGATCAAGACAATTGTGAGACCATTACAAGTATTAGCATCACTGAACCACCAGTATTAAATGCTGTCTTAATTGGCACGAATGTCTCAGATTTTACACTCAACGATGGAGCTGTCACTGCTTATCCTTCAGGAGGAATTCCTCCATATTCTATAAGTTGGAGTAATGGAAGTACAAATTCTAATATTAATAATCTTGCTGCTGGAACTTATGGAATGACTTTGACAGATGCAAGAGCTTGCACTTTTGTTGATGAAATACAAATTGATGGGCCTTTTCAAGGTTGTGAAGGTTTCTAT
>CALIIW010000060.1 GCA_938018185.1 uncultured Saprospiraceae bacterium | reverse complement strand
TTTTTGCAAAAGGTTTGGATGTGATCGCATCAATTTTTAACGTAATTTAGTTGAAGATATTTCTAGCAATTAAATATATTTAATATCAACTGGAAATGAAATTTAGTTTACTACCGAGTATCCCCAGCTACAACATTAGCCACTTCGCACTCAGCTAACATATCGAAAAATATCTTTTTCTTCTCAAAAGGAATCTGGTCAGTTGAAAAATCTATAACTGATCCGTTATTAAGCATAAGTTTCCATTCTTGTTTTCTTAATCCAAATATATCCTTTTTTATATCTATGGTGTCAAAATCTCGAAAGCCAATTTTATACCCTTTCAACTTATCCTCCTCCAATATTATTAAATGGTATCCAGGATTTTTCTCAACATACTTAACAACTGCTCTGCTAATCAATAAACCTATTACATACAAGAAAAATCCAACTAAATACAAACCAAACATTTTAAATGATAGTGCCATCATAAATCCAAATACCATAAAACCATTAAAAAGAAAAACTTCACTTTTTTGAAACTTGCTTCTTAGATCAATCACAACAGCTCCCATCTTCAGATAGTAATTTTCTAAAAGTTTTAATTTAATTCTAGGGGAAAAAGAAAATATGACAAAAGTGCAACTAAATAAATAGACCACATAATTTGTAGAAAATATAATTCTAACTCAAGATTCAAAATAGAAATAAATCCTGGGCTGACTAGCAACAAAAACTCTATAGCATTTATATTCCTTACAAGCTTCATTGTTTTATTTGATTGTAATTTAATTGAGTGAGTATTTCTGTTTTCTTTCACTTTAGATTTTTTTATTGATGTCCTTTCCAGTATTCTTCAATTTCCCATAAAGCTTTTCCATTTAAGCCACGTCTAATTTCGTTAATAACATCTTGGTATTGTGTCGAATCAAAATTTGACCAAGCTATTTTATTTGCTTTTCTCCAAAACTTCTGTTTATCATTATAATTTTCTTTTGCCAATGCTTTCAACAACACCGAATCAATAGGTGGATGAACAGCTTCCGCTTTCGGATGATCATGATACCCTCCACAAATAATTATAGACTTGAGATAAATATTAATCATTTTTGCTGCAATTCCATGTGTCAATGGTTTTTTCATCACTCCAGAAGATAAGCCTATTAGTTCTTTTCTCCAAGAAAGATGCTCTTTGTCAAAGTTCTTAATATTGGGTAGTTTTCCAGGATTGGTGATGAAGGACTTAATTTTAGATTTGCTTAATATTAATTGTCCTTTTTCAACAGTAAATCGATTTGTGATTACACTTGCTGCTCTACTTGCAGCCCAGGATGAATATAGATGGATGTGCGTTTTAATGTTATATTTCATTTTGTATTCTGGTTTAAGATTATAGTTAAGAGTAGAGTGAATAAATCGCGGCATAGAGACATGAAGCAGATCAGAGTAAAATACTGTTTATTCCATGTCTTCTACCCTCACTTTGTTTTTGGATTTCTGAGCCAAGAACCATCTCAGTCTTTTCTATTTTTTTCTAGTTCAAAAATTGTTATTTCTGGCCTCACATTAAATCTGACTTGCAATAAATGGCCAAGTGCCCTGTTTATATATAACATTCTTCCATCTCCCAAGTCAATTTCTCCTGATGAATATTTCTTATTTTTTACTGGCAGCATAGGAGGATTTAAGAATGGAGGTTTACACTGGCCTCCGTGCGTATGTCCTGACAAAATCCAGCCTCTATATCCATTCCATATCTTTAGATCGCATACATCTGGATTATGACAGAGTACAATATTTGATTTACTCAAATCCAATCTGTTCATAACTTTTTCTGGTGTAAAATTTAATCCCCAATAATCATCTAATCCTATAAAATTCAATCCTTCGTACTCCTTTTGTTTATTATTGAGGACCCTTATTCCATTTTTATTTAGTTGTCTTGTAATTTTATCCGCAACACTTTGATCTGCCCAATTATTTCCATAATCATGATTTCCTAGTATTCCAACTGTTGCAATTTTACCTTTGACGGCTTGTTTTAAAACTTCTTCTAATTGGCTGAATTGTTCTGGGTCGATATAGCTTACATAGTCACCAGTATAAGGCACAAAATCAGGATTAAACTTTTGTGCCTTCATAAATGATTCTATGATGTAATTACTATCAACTCCATATCCAACATGTATATCACTAATTTGCATTAGCGTTTTACCTATTAAATTATCTGGCAGGTTTTCTATTGGCATTTTCCTTTTCACAAACTCAAGCCACATCGGTTCTATCTGCCAGGTATACAAGCCTGTTATCCCACATAGGCTCCAAAAAGTTCTACTTATGAATTTTCTTCTTTTCATTTTGATTGGGTATGATGCATGCATGTACGACAGAGTTTGACTTATCCACCTTTTTTCGTCAATCTTTTTGTAAATCTAATTTTATTTTCTTTGTCCATACCAATCAAAATAAATTCCCCATCATTTGTATTATTAATTTGTATTTGAGTTTGAGAATTTTCTGAGACCTTAATTGATTTCAATTCAATTCCATTTATTGAGAATAGTTTAATTATCTCTATATCATAGCTTCCGATATCTACATTGAAAGATTTTTTGAAAGGATTTGGATAAACATTTATTTGTATTGTGCTAAAATAAGAGTTTGACGAAATTATTGGAAGCTCATCACATTGCAATCCGAAAACATTTTGAGAAGAAAATGAAATCAGTTCATCTTCGTAACATTTTAAGTGATAAAAAGGTCCATCAGCAGGTCCTACTGAAAAATAGCTCGTTAAGAAAAATGAATTTATTGGACCAATATTATCTATGACACTGATAATAATTTCTTCACCTGGGTACCAGTCAGTAATTATTTCGATGTCTTGATATTTTAGAAGTTGATTATTTATAATTGTGTCCCCTAAGAACTTTAATATTGCAATTTCGTCATTGACAAAATCCATGTATTCTAATGTATCTCCAACTTCTCTTGAAAAATCAAATATTAATTTTTCTTCATTATCATAAAAGTATACTTTTTCGCTTTCCTCTCGCACTAATAAAGGTTCAACATCCAAGGTATCAAATACTGTTCCTGTAATATTTGATACATATTCAGTTCTATTAATTATTTTATAGGTCTGATTATTAATAGTGCTATCCTTATCAGATCCATCTAAAATTATGATGCCTGCTCCTCCGATAGCGGCCCAGTCATACACTCTTTTGGAGCTCGTCCAATCTATCTGAGCATGGACAATATTTATGTTCAATAGAACTATTGAAATAAACAAAACGGTTTTTAGTATTCTAGTATTCATTTTTTAGTTTTAAATGTGGCTAAGGATCGGTGATATGGAGCGGACGCAGCGATAGCAAGTCTGATCTCATATCACTTGTTATGCTGAGTTATTATAATATAATCATCTAGTTAGTCATCCCTCCGTGCTCTTGAAAGAATAAATTCCCTAGCATCATCTGGAATTTCCCATAGTTTTTCAGTCGGCACTATATGCTCAAGAGCCTTGCCATCCATAGACCAGATGTCGAAACTTTTGAATACATCATGCAATTTATTGAGACTTGCGACTGCCCTTTTCCCATGATCTTCATTGTCAAAACTTGCAATGTATTCATCAGGGAATTGAGTGGCACTTGAAGCGGCAGCCATCCAATCTGGTAATATAAAGTGGGGATGTGTTTTCCCTTTTTTCCATTCAGTTGAGTCTTTCCATTTCCACCAATCTAACGTGCCAAATCGTAAGTCCAAGTTGATGCTTTTATTTTCTGCAACGATTGCAATACCGGTTTTTGATTCCTTTTCCAAATAATCTAAAAATAGAGCACCTGGTGTTGGAGGAATCGCCTCACCTGGAACCTTGTTTTCTATTTTTCTATCAGAAAACCTATCCATCAATATAAGCAACCTTCTATCTTCTTCTTTTATTTTCAATGCGGCTCTCAATGCACCAAAATTTATTGTGAAGAAATAATATTGTAATGCAACAGCTTGGGGTAAGCCAATATGTTTATCACCAAAAAAAAGACGATACGAATCAAAATGTTTTTCAACTTTTGTATTCGGAAGTTCTTCCAAAAATTTCAAACCAAAATTCGCAGCTTGTTCTTGTTCATGAGCATGAGAAAATCCAATAAGTTCAAGTCCTTGTTCTTTCTGTTCGATTAACCACTCAATAAATTCGTTCGTTCTGGCCGCCTTATTTTTTTGTTTATAGTCTTTGTATTGTTTGACGGGTAGTTCTAAGATGTGTTCATTTGGTGAGTATGGAAAAATTACTGATACTGCCAAACTCGAGAGTTCATGTTTTTGAATAGACTCTGAAGGTTGGCCGTCTGCATACCCCTTCCAAAAATTTTCCATATCTATTATTTTGACTGTTTAATTACCAATTCAGCATAACAAACTTATATCGCCAATCTCCCTCTTTAATCATCACTTTCACATATTCACACTTAATTAGCTAGCTAAATTTACAAAAATTATACTGTTCAAGACAACCTCTATCTTCCCAAAAATTTGGCGATTACATATATAACCGCTATATCATTTAGAGAAAATGTCAGAAAAATGATTATTGATCAGAAAATACTTAAAGTGTATTTGCCAGAGATTGAATTTACACAAGAGCGTTTTTTGAGTCTTTAGAGTTCTTACTTATTGTTTAATACACTTGCCCGATCTTCTAGGGACACTACCAACAATGCTAAAAGTTGCTGCGCAATTTTAGACATTGCTTGCTAATTGTTGGCAACAGTTTTTAAGTTTTTTTTTACTGGCTATAAATCCAATATATTTTCTCGTTTTTTTCTATTGCATGATTACAAAAATTGATTATCGCATTAATATCCTCTTTAAATCTTTCGTTTCTTGTTATTTTTTTGAGATAATACACCTTGTTTTCAAGTGTTATTTCATCATTTAGTTTCACCCATAAATCTACTTCATTAGGTTCATGTGGATGATTGACTATTTTTACTTCGTCATAGACTTCAAATAGATATGAGTCTCCTTGAATCCAACATTTGCTATTATTTACCATTAGTGGGTAATCTAATCCTTCTAATTTCATTTTGTCATAATCTATTGTAATATCAAATGGTAGCGTCTCTTTATTATTTTTAAGGAATTCGTCCACTTTTTTAATAACTATCAATAGACTTTTTGGATTAATGGGTTCTCCAAAGCCATCTTCCAATGTTTCGTCATAGGGGGCTTCTAATAAATTAGATTCTCTTTTATTTAGAAAGTACTGATTTGTGTCTTTCCATAAATGTCCCCTTGTAATTTCCCAATGGAAGTCTCTTCCTAAAAATGGAGAGAGATTATTATCATCATATTTATCGCTTTCTAATCTGATTAAAATTTGTGCTCCCATGAGTTTTTATTTATTAATTGTTGCAACATTCCTGTATCAAGAACTCAATCCATTGATATCTGTTAGTCACGGTTAAAACCACCCGTCTCCAATACAAGTTAAGAAATAAAAAAGATAAGATACTTTTCTGTCAAGAAGTATTAGAATAGAACCCCTGATGCTCATCCTTCGATCAGTCCTTTCAGCTATCTATGACAACTGTGGTTTATTAATGGATTGTCATTCCGAGATCCTTCACAATCCTGCGCTTGTAAATTTAGGGTGATGACAATAACTCAGGAGTGCTGTAAGAGTACATTGTCATCCCGACTGAAGTGGAGGGACTGTACACGTTTAAATTGAAAAGTACTTTTCACAAAGAAAAGGGTAAGATTTCTCCACTCGTTTTTAGCCTTAGGCAAACTCGGTCGAAATTATTCAATACAATGCACGTTGACCCCTCCGTTCCGCTGCGCTTCAGTCCCTGAAAGAAACGGGCAGGCGGGATGACAATTTTCTTTGATGAAAAACTGTTAATTATTACTCTATTTTAAAACTTGTCATAGATAGCGGAATGCAATACAGTCGAGGGATCAAACAAACTTTAAATAGAATCAATTTCGACTGGAGGGCACCGGAATGGAGAAATATTACATCGCTATATTTTTCTAAATTTTTTGTAGGAAACTTAGAACTTCACCCCAAATGAAACTGGCTTATTAATTGATTCAATTTGTTGATATAATCTGTAAGATTTCTCCGCTCCACTGTGTTTTGGTTCCTATATGGACAGGCGAAATTATTGAATACAATGTAAGTTGATCTCTCGATTCCGCTTTCGCTTCACTATCTAAGACAAGTATAGTATTAATTTAAATTATGTAAAAAAAATTGTTTTAATTGATTGTCATCCCGCCTGCCCGTTTCTTTCAGGGACCGAAGCAAAGCGAAGTGGAGGGATCCAGTGATTATCCATTCTGAAAATTTCGACCGGAGGGCACCGGAGTGGAGAAATCCTAAATTATTTTATGTTTCTGAAATTTTTATAAAAAAATAGAACTTCACCTCAAAGGAAACAGACTTATTAAGTAATTCGATTAGATGAAGTAATCTGTAAGATTTCTCCGCTCCACTGCGTTCTGGTCGAAATTAGTTCATGATAGCCTGATTTGATTCCTCAATTCCGCTATCGCTTCATTCGGAATGACAATTTTCTATTTCAACATTGAGGACTTATTGTCATAACTCTAAATTTTCAAGCAAAACATTGTTAAGAAGCTCGAGATGACAATCTTCCATTTCAACGCTAAAGTGCCTTCCTGCTGAACTACCGAGTATTTCTAGGTAGTCGAACTTATAGATTCAAGAAACCCCAACTCCATTCGCCTTCAGGCTAAAATATATGCCCCATCAAATCAACCTCGCCCGCCATCCACACCTTCTTACCAATACCCTTCACCATCAAAGAGTCCGCAACAGAGCGTCTAGCCACTCCTAAACTTTGATGTTTCTGAATCATAAGCCATCTCGACTTATTTTGAGCCTGTTCAAAACCGAGTTTTTCGTAAAATTTGTTGGAAGTGGTGAATAGAAGGATGAAATCGACCTGGCATTTCTTTGCCAGCTTCTCGAGCTCCTTGATCATGGAGGTGGCCAGCTTTTTGGATTGGAAGTTTTCCTTGACGCATAGGTCTACGATGCCGAAGATCTTGGATACATTTCCATCAATGGAGATGACCCTAGATTCTACGCCTAGGTGAGCGATGAGCTGCTCATTTTCATGTAATAAGTATCGGAAGGATGGCCTTTGATTTAAATAACTTTGGTTTTCGGGGTATTGAGGAAAGCAATCGTTTAATAATGCTTTAATCTCTGATTCCATCTTTGGGGATATCAGGTAATCTTCAATACGTTGGATCATAGCGGGTTTCAGTTGTGTGATGTCAGATGTCAGTTGTCAGTTGTTGTTAGTTGTCTTGAAATATTTGGGTGATTTCATTACACTACTAATATAACTTTTAGATGGCATATTTCGCTGCCAAGCAAAGCCTACTTATTGTTATTAAAACCCCACTTACTCCATGCTGGGTATCTGATTGTCATAGAAAGCAATAAGGACTAACCAGAAACTCAGTTAAATTCTTAAATTTGCGGTCTAAAATAAAGTAAAATGGATAGTTTAAAGAAATACTTAAAGGCCAATAAAAAGAGGCAGTTGGATGAGTTGATGGAATTGTTGAAAATTCCTTCAGTAAGTGCTGACCCGAAATACAAAAAAGATGTAGCCAAGGCTGCTAAAAGCATAGCGAAGCATCTGAAAGACGCCGGAGCGGATATGGTAGCTGTATGTGAAACAAAGGGACACCCGATCGTCTATGGTGAGAAGATCATCGATCCTAAGTTGCCGACCGTATTGGTATATGGACATTATGATGTGCAACCTGCTGATCCAGTAGAGCTTTGGACCTCTCCTCCATTCAAACCGGTCATAAAGAAAACCAAAATCCATCCTCAAGGTGCCATCTATGCTAGAGGTGCTTGCGATGATAAGGGACAAGCATTCATGCACATCAAGGCTTTTGAGGCGATGAACAAGAACAACGCTCTTCCTTGCAATGTGAAGTTCATGATCGAAGGGGAAGAAGAAGTGGGTTCTGTCAACTTGGGAGAATTTTGCAAGAAGAACAAGAAGAAACTTGCTAACGATGTGATCCTTATCTCTGATACCTCTATCATCTCTAACAAGCAGCCTTCTATCACGGTTGGTCTTAGAGGACTGAGTTATGTTGAGGTGGAGGTGACTGGGCCGAACAAAGATTTGCACTCAGGTGTATATGGTGGAGCTGTCGCAAATCCGATCAATATCTTGACTAAGATGATCGCTTCTTTGCATGACAAGAAAAACAAAATCAATATCCCAGGATTCTACAAGGATGTAGCGACTGTTTCTAAAAAGGATAGAGCAGAAATGAATAAGGCTCCTTTTAGCATCAACAACTACAAGAAAGCTTTGGACGTGAAAGATGTTTATGGCGAAACTGGTTATACTACTTTAGAGCGTGCTTCTATCAGACCTACTTTAGATGTCAATGGTATCTGGGGTGGCTATATTGGTGAAGGGGCAAAAACAGTTCTTCCTGGAAAAGCTTATGCTAAAATCAGTATGCGTTTGGTTCCTAACCAAGATCCGGACAAGATCACGAAGTTATTCCAAAAGCATTTTGAATCTTTGGCGCCTAAATCAGTGAAGGTAAAAGTAACGCCTCATCACGGTGGTGAACCAGCAGTAACGCCTACAAACACAATCGAATACAAGGCGGCGCATAGAGCAATGAAAAAGACTTTTGGCAAGAACCCGATCCCAGTAAGAGGTGGCGGATCTATTCCAATCGTTTCTATGTTTGAAAAAATACTTGGTGTAAAATCAGTCTTGATGGGCTTTGGTTTGGACTCGGATGACATCCATTCACCAGATGAACATTATGGCTTGTTCAATTATTATAGAGGGATAGAAACTATTCCGTATTTCTTTCAGTTTTATATGGAAGAGCATAAAAAGAGTAAAAAGTAAAGGGTGAATAGTAAAATAAAGAGTAAACGGTGAATAGTAAATTAAAGAGTGAGCGGTGAATAGTAAATTAAAGAGTGAACGGTGAATAGTAAACGGAAAAGAGAAAAGTGAAGTTTAAAGTTTAAAAAATTTAATCTTTACTCTTTACCAATTACTGTTTACTCTTTTACAATGTCTTTATCTCTTTTAAATGCCACTTTAAAAAATTATAAAATGAGTATCAACATCGGTGTGGATAGTATCCAAGAACACTTACAAGCGGTTTGTATTGAATCTGTAGCGCAGCTTTATGGCGAGACATTTGAGTCATCGAAGGTTCCTGTTAGTGATACTAGGAAGGAGTATGAGGGAGACTATACCGTTGTTGTATTTCCATTTGTGAAAGTTGCAAAGAAAAAACCGGAGGACTGTGCGGCGGAACTTGGGGCGCTCATTAAGGAGAAGAGTCCGTTTGTTTCTGACTTCAATGTGGTTAAAGGGTTTTTGAATTTAAGCATAGATCAGTCCTTTTGGTTTAGCAAGTTGAAGGAGATCAATGAAGATTCGGATTATGGGCAGCATGCGAGCACAGGGGAAACGATGTTGGTTGAATTTGCTTCGCCAAATACCAATAAGCCGCTGCATTTGGGGCATATCAGAAATATACTATTAGGTTGGTCTGTTTCCAAAATATTGAAGGCTGCTGGAAATGATGTGAAGAATGTGCAGATAGTCAATGACAGAGGTATTGCCATTTGTCGTTCGATGCTGGCTTGGCAGAAATTTGGCAATGGGGAAACACCTGAATCTACTGGAATGAAAGGGGATCATTTTGTAGGAAAGTACTACGTGAAGTTTGCTCAAGAATTTAAGAAAGAATATTCGGATTGGCAGTTGTCTGATCAAGCAGAAAAGACTTATCAAGAAAAGAAGAAAGGAGAAATAAGTAAGGAGGATTTCTTTAAAGAATACAAGAACAATTATTTCAATGACTTCAGTGCCCTTGGTGCGGAGGCCAAAGAGATGTTGATCAAATGGGAAGATTCAGATCCAGAGGTGCGTGCCTTATGGACCAAGATGAACGCTTGGGTATTGGCCGGATTTGAGGTTACTTACGAAAGCCTTAAAGTTGACTTTGACAAATTGTATTTTGAATCGGATACTTATTTGCTTGGCAAAGAAATCATAGAAAAAGGAATTGAAGACAAGATCTTTCAACAAGAGGACAAGCGCGTGCTTGTCGACCTAGAGAACATTGGCTTTGGCAACAAGACCATTATCAAAAGTGATGGGACTTCTACCTACACTTCTCAGGACATCGGTACTGCAAATCTTCGTTATAAAGATTACGGTGCCAAAGGAATGATTTATGTGGTAGGTGATGAACAAAATTCACACTTCAAATCACTTTTTGAGATCATGCGTCGATTGGGAGCACCTTATGCAGACGGCCTACACCACCTCTCTTATGGTATGGTCGACTTGCCTACCGGCAGAATGAAATCGCGAGAAGGTACTGTCGTAGACGCAGACGACCTGATCAAAGAAACCATTGGTGAAGCACGAAATAACGCCAAGGAACATGGGGAACTTGAAGGCGCAACGGAGGAAGAAAAAGAAGCGCTCTACAACAAGGTTGGTCTTGGTGCCTTAAAGTATTTCATATTGAAAGTCAACCCACAAAGACGAATGGTTTTCAATCCTGCCGCTTCTGTTGACATGCAAGGAGATACTGGACCGTACATCCAAAATGCTTATGTCCGAATCCAATCGATCTTACGAAAAGCGGTGGCGGAAGGCGTCTCATTGACATTCAATTATGAAAATTTATTACCAGCAGAAAAGGATCTCATCGTACTCATGAACGCCTACCCTAGTATCATTCTGAAAGCAGCAAAAAACTACGATCCATCTGAAGTAGCTGCCTTCTCCTATGATCTGGCTAAGTCATACCATAAGTTCTACCACGACTGCTCAATCCTTCGCGCTGAAACGGAAGACGCGAAGAGCTTCCGAATCGACTTGAGTAAGGCAGTTGCGAAGTTGCTGTTGCATAGCATGGATCTTTTGGGGATTGAGATGATGGAAAGGATGTAGAGATTAGTTGATAGTTGTTGGTTGTTAGTTGATCGAAAAGGTTTTCCCGGCGCGGCTTCAGCCGCGCAAAGAAGTCTCCAGACTTCGCATGAATATTAGTGGTCCTTGTCGGAGTCCCTCGCTTGAAAACCCGCAGGACTTTTCATTTTTGCTAAGGCAAAAAATAGGTTGAACTTACTCAGAAACCTTCACAACCTTTTGAACCATCTCCCCTTCTTCTGCTTTCACCCTCACAAAGTAAACACCGTTGGCAAAATTTCTCATATCAATTTCTATCTTTTTTGACAAATTGCGCTCTAGCAATATTTTGCCCATTGCATCAAACAAAACAATAGCAGCATCGCTCAATCCTTTTTCTTCTATCACCAATAAGCTAGTAGTTGGATTAGGATGAAGCTTTATTAGGTGCTCTGAAAATCCCCATAAGGAAGTCATCAAATCTCCATCTTTACAATCTTCATCAATGCCATTATTTGGAATTTCTTCTGCATCTGGATTGATGCCTTCGTTTGTATCATCACAGTCATCTACTAGGTCAAAACCATCCTGATCTAGGTCATCATCCAAAGTTAATGGATCACAATCATTGTCGATTCCATCATAGGCTAGTTCTTCTACATCAGGATTGATTGAAGCGTCTTCATCATCACAATCTTCGGCAAGATCAAAACCGTCCATATCTAGATCATCGTCCAATGTCTCTGGATCACAATCATTGTCTAGACCATCATAAACCACTTCTTCCATATTAGGATTAACATTTGCGTTTTCATCATCGCAGTCTTCGGCAAGATTAAAACCATCCCTATCTAGATCATCATCCAATGTTTCTGGATCACAATCATTGTCTAGACCATCATAAACTACTTCTTCCATGTTAGGATTAACATTTGCATTTGCATCATCACAGTCGTCGGCAACTAGAAAACCATCCATATCGACATCATCGTCCCAGGTATTCGGATCACAATCATTGTCAAGGCCATCATAAGGAATTTCTGGAAGTCCTGGACTTATGTTCGCATTTCCATCATCGCAATCTTCGGCTACCCCATATCCATCCATATCAAAATCATCATCAAAGGTATTTGGATTGCAATCATTATCTATTCCATCATAAGGAATTTCTTGTGCTGCTGGATTAACCAAAGGGTTGTTTGGATCACAATCAATAGCATCGGCAAATCCATCCATATCGGAATCTATCTGTGGAGCAAAAGAACCTGCTCCGCCTCCACCACCACTGAAAGAATGAACTTTCATTTCCGCATAATATCCAGATGGGATGCTATCGAATCTCCACAATATTGTATCAGCATATGGCGCATTAAAATATTCCCAAATTCCGTCATCTGCACAATTGGGTGCCAACTGAACACCCGCATGTCCTTTTGAAGGATCAATGTTATAAACTTCATTGGTATCATTTATTTTATAAAAATTTAAATCTTCATGTTCCAAATCAAAATTTCCTGTAGAACTCTTTAAGGAATATAAATCATTTTCTGTATAGTAAAAACGAATTCCAACTGGAATCTCCGGTTGAAAATTTGGAATGAGATCTAAATCCCAAAATCGATTCATGGTCCACCATCCATCTGGATTGGATACATAATCGGCAGGTGGATTGGTGATTAAACTGGTTCCAAATTTTCCGCCTGCGTAGGCAATGTTATCTGGAAAAATAAATGACGGATTTGGATCCTTTAGGTAATCTTCAATTGATAATAAAATTAAATCCTCGGCTGTCGGGTCTGTTGGATCACTATAGTAATAATGAAGCCATCCTGCATCATCTCGACAAACTTTATTCGATTGATAATACTGTCCAGAAGTGCTAGGAATTGTTCCTTGAGGCCCTTCATGTGTTCCCCGATATGTGAACTTATCAGCACTTAAAGGAGCCGGTCCGATGACATCTAATACATATAATTTTTTATTAGGTACCGTCACCCGATGAGTAGCTATAAATATATATGGAATCCCTGCCGTTAAATCAATTGAAAATTTCAATGAAGCCAATTCTGTATTTTCAGTTTCAAAAATTAAGTTCTGTTCCGGGTTGCTAGGATCAAAACTATTTTCATAAACACCTGCATAAGTTCCTTGGTCGTTCCAAGAACCTGCGCTAAAATAAAAAGTTCCTGATTTATCAACTGTAAACTCTAACAGGTCATATGGTATATCATTTGCTGGAGAAAGTGTTGTTCGATCATACATGGGAGAACAATAATTTAGCGTATTACCATTATTATATTCTGAACTAAATGCAACTAAAGGTGTAACAGATACTTCTCGCCAAGTGCTATAATTATCTATGGCACACCTACTTCTGACATATATACTCAAAGAAGTTGTTGGTAAAATACTGGCTAAAAGACTATCAACATTATAGCGTATTGATGTACTGGGATGAATGGCGGCAACATTAATGCTAGCATCTGAGCTACATTGCAAAAGTGAGCTTAATCCTGCATGCGCAGAACTTAAAACGACATCATAGCCAAGTGCACCAACAGTTTCATCCCACTCGATATTAAGATAACCATCTCCCGTTTCAGTTGCTGTAAGATTTTCTACTGGGGTGCAAGGATTTTGACAATTGCTTCCTGTTACATTCACCCAAGTACTAGGTCCCTGCCATGCGCCTGCACAAAGTTGACCACCATAGTCAAACATAATGTAATAAGAAGAATCTTTTTGTACATCAAAACTAATGTCGTCAAAAATATCATTCCCCTCATGGGTCCAACATCCTAGGTAATTCCAATCGTTAAGATCACATGGAAGGTTGGCCGATTTATAATAATATTGTACAAGAAATTTGGAACCAGAACAAGTCTTTTTTTGTCCTCTTGAAAAAGAAATCGTACCATCTTCTAAGGCGTGATAGCTGTAAATTTGTTCAAGTTGAGGGTCATAATTTAAATTCTGACAATTGTCCGGATTATTGCCAGGAAATAAATCGTTTCGTCCAACATTATGAAAAGGAATATTTTCATCTTCATGCGGACCCAATTCATTTACATAACACTGACCACAAAATAGATTTTTAACCTCCACAAAGCATTCTCCATTGGTAGCCAAACTAAAAGGTCCTTGCCAATATTGTGAGGAAAATGAAGGTCCATTGCAGGACAATTTTATGTAAAAAGTATAATCCGTATTGGCTTTAAGATCATAGACAAATAAATTCGCTCCAACTGGGTAATCCATTGTATTTTCTTCGTAACTCGGCTGTTCAAAAAAGGAATCTCTTATTATAATAGAAGACTGATTTAATTCCAAAGAGGTATCATTCGACTGAATCCATGCAGTCGTTGCAGTCGTTTTTATTGTTAAAGCATCCTGCCCATTAATATCACCACAATGTTTTGAAGTCCTAAAACCAAATGGCCCTTGCCAACAAGTTACTCCATTCGCGCAGACTTGACGAACATACAAATCATAAGCTGTATCATCAATCAAATCCAATGGAAGGGTACTTATTAGCCCACCAGTTATGTTATCAGTATTTTGAGGATCAACATCATTTTCAGGTTCCGCCCCATTTGCAAGTTGATAATAGATATCTATCTCTCCTTCTATTGGAACCTCATCATCCGTAGTAAGATAAAAATCTACATCAAAGGAATGTTCTGTAAAATCCTCTAACTTTATGTCAACTGTTTGTGGGCATTCACTAATCTGAAAATCAAAATAATTATAACTATGAACTAAAATTTTGTATGTTAAATTCTGATCTAAATTTTCCAAAAGAATATTTTCTGTAAAGTTTTCAGCCAAACAATTCCACGCTAGTGAATCACAATAATCAATGACACTTTGAGATTTAATTGAAAGGCTATTAATTTCATTATTGAAATTGTCTGACGTTCTGACAAAATAATAATCACCAGAATTTGGTGGTGTAAAATTATACATTAATTGTGGAACAGTGTTTCCATTTCCATTATCACAGGGATCATAAAAGCCTCCATTATAAATATTAGGCGTAAATAATTGATTTGAACAAAGTGAGATATCTTCTGCATAAGCGCATATCCCTGATTCCGTAGTGAAAACTATTGGACCATTCCATCGAGAAGGATTGCTATTATCCCCATTACAATCGGCTCTCAAATATACGGCATACTCTGTATCGTAATCTAAGCCTGTCAAGTTTACAGATTGTCCATTTACATTTTCAATAGATGGGATAAATGAATAATCAGGAATGGTATCTTCCTTCAAGTATAAGATATCCCAATTGGTAGAAGTATTGTCCGCCCATGATACACGACTTGTATTCCGATTTACCATATCCACAGTTGGAAGTCCTACGGGTCTTTCGCAAACTGTAGTCGTGCTAGCTCCTAGTGTGAGGGACCAACCAACCAAATTCCCACTACTGAAGAAATCATCATTATCATCTAATAGATATAATTTCCAAGCACCGTTTGGATTGATATTTTGCAAATTAGCAAAACTTGGATTTTCTTGGTTAATTATTCCAATTGTTAGAAAGTCATCTTCTGCACCGTTATTTGTAGGCAGACAATAAGGATGATATTGAATGAATTCATCTTCTACAAAATGAACAATAGCATCCGCATCTATATTGAATGTTAGATTATCTCCTGTAAGATCCGGATCTGGATCGGCATCAGAAATCAAAACTACCCTTTCTCCATTTGGAGCTTCAAGCAATATATCAAATTGGGTAAAACTCCAGGGATGGCTTAAATTATTAAGCGTCACGCGGATGTACGCCAAATTTGTCGGCATTCCTGTGACAGAAGTGATAGATGGATAGGGAGCGGCAGGGCCAAAGCCTGGAACCTGGAAGCTGTCGTTATTTTCAAAGGTTTGTTCTTGATACTGGGCAGTTGCTAGGAGACTACTTATTAATATCGAAAGACCTGTTATTAGTAGCTTGTAGGTATTCATACTCAAATTTTTGGTGATATGTCTTAAGTTACACTACAAGATAGCTATTTGTTGAATATCAATTGCTTAAAACGTGACAGCTTATTACCAAAATTGTCTTTCTATTGGAGGAAATAAAATTGGCATTTTTCCTTCTAAAGATGTGCCGCTTTAGCCAGCCCGAGTTACCAAACTGTGTTTCAGCTTTTGGATACCAGTCTAAGACATCATCTTCTAAATCAACTTCAATGGCATCACCTTTCTCAAAAACGGATAATATGGGGTCTTCAAATACTATTCCCCCATTTGCAAAAGAATCAAGAAATTTTATGTTTTCATCAAAATCAAAGTCTGTTTTGATCTCGTAAGTTTGCGTGGTAGGTCCGGCACCTAAAGTAGAGACGCGATTTATCACATCCTTGATGACCAGTAGCCTCTCCATTTCTTCAATGCACTTTTACATTTTACATTTCTCTCTTCTCTCATTCAATCACAATCTGAATCTCATCCATTTCAACAAGGTCTCCTTTGCGTAATTTCTTTCGCTTTCGAAATTCTTGTTCTCCATTGACAGACACCCCGCCATCTTCAATTATAATTTTTGCATGTCCTCCCGTTTGAGCAATCCGTTTTATTTTAAGCAATTTCATCAACTCGATATACTCCTCACCTTCTTTCAAAGTGAAACTGTCTTTTTGCATTGGTTTATAATGTTTTTAATATGGCTAATAATGTTTCTACTTTCAATCTTTTGCTGTGATCAGGATTGACATATTGAAATAAAACTTTGCCTTCTTTAACAACATAGACGGCAGGGACTGGAAGCTTATGATGTGCCTCACCGGACCATTCTTCAAGATCCAGCTTATATTCCTGTTTGTACTTTTCAAATGTTTCATCCCCTACCTTCCAATCAAGCCCAAAGGCTTTTATAGCTTCAGAAGAAGCATCAGAATAAACAGGTATTAAAGATTCCGCTTTTTCATTCGTAATATTCAATTTTGAAGCTTGATCTATGGTTACACCAAAAATTTGATATCCCAATTCTTTCAATTCTTGGGTAGCATTGTGCAATTCCGCTAAATGCTTGACACAATAACCACACCATGCTCCTCTATAAAAAATAAGCACAGAAGGTTCCTCGCCTATCAAAGTACTTAAACTTATGTCGACTCCATCTTTGTCTTTCAGCATAGCATCAGGTACTTCTTCTCCAACTTTTAGAGGACAAACATCAAATCTTGGGTCCTGGGCATCTGCCATTTGAAAATTTAATAGGAATATAAATGATAAAATAAATTTCATAGTTGTTTTTTCTTTCTCCTTAATTATGGCAAGATAAGTATAAGCAATGAGAATTTAGCCTATACCTATTCTTCCATCTTATGAAAGCTTCTAACCTACTTGGACCTCTCTGAGGTCCTCCCGAGAACTAGCGCTAGATCTTCGATCTAGTGCCTCTAGTGCCTAACTTCGACAAATCTTCGATTTGTGCTAAACATATTATTTCGCAAAAGCAAAATCAATCATATTAGATTTTGAGACAATATTAATTTTGAACTAATCGTCTCCTGACAATCTACAAATATTTTAAGATACTTGTGCTTCATCTTTTTCATATAGTGCTTCCATGTAAGCCCGCTTGCTTTAAACACTTTCTTATGCGCAAACCAAACGACATTTATGGTAAAGAAATAGAATATGGAATATAAAATCGCCCTGCATTCTTTCATGATTTTTGTTTGTCCTTGGTTTAAAATTTGCAGGCGTTCATTTTGAAAATCAATGTGATAAGCTTCATCAATTAAGATATCTGTACAGATCTGTTTTAGCAAACTACAAGCTGTTGCCTCTTTCAAAGATTGATAAAATACTTGAGCTGTAGACTCAACAGTAATCACAGCCAAGGTCCACAGTTCCATCGAGGTATTAAAGTACCTGACTTTTCTAAACAAGGAATCTCCCCAATCTGAATTGATACGCTCGGCCCCAATCAGGTCTAGGTACCTGCCTAAATTTTCTCCATGCTTTTGTTCTTCTTTTATAAACAGCTTCACAGCCTCTAAATATTCAGGATCATTAATTCTTGTTGCATATTTGGTAGCAGCATTCAATAAATTTTTCCCATCAGAGGTTTCGCCTAGTTGCCAAGCTTGTAAGGAAGAAAGAATGTTTAATTTTTCTTGTGTTTCTAGCTGAGGGGCATTTGACCAATCTACTCTTTGGATTTTGGCGTTTTCATAAAAATGTTGAACCCAGAATTTTGTCGTCTTCATTGTTTAAGCATTAAATTTGACAATCAATTATCCCTTACAAAACTATTGTTAAAATATATCATTGTGCAAATAAAGCAAATGAATTGTTAATTAAACAGAAGGCTTATTTATGTAATCCTGCAAGTGGTTACTAGCTTGTTATTTCGAAGGATACCATATCTTAACAAACATGGCTAGATTTTTTAAGATTATAAAAATTACCTTCTAAAAATTCTTGCATCCTTCTAAAATAACTACATTTATGTTTTCTTAATAATCTTAATAATATAAACATGAAACGTTTGACTTTATTTCTTTTTTCCAGCATGCTTTTTCTTGCTTGTAACGATCCTTGCAAGGATGTAAATTGTGGCAATGGTACCTGCGATGAAGATTCTGGAAATTGCATCTGTGATGATTGGTACGAAGGCACTAATTGCGAACTTGAAATGAGAACCAAATTTTTAGGTACTTGGAATTCAACTTCACCATGTACACTTGGCTCATCGAGTTCTGATCCAACTTGGAGTATGGAGACTGCAGCAAATATCAACACTTTTATTTTAAAATCTCCAGATGTGTACGATAACATCATTATTGAAGCAACACTTCTCTCTGAAAATCAAGCTCAAATAACTCCTTTCTCTGCTGGCCCAGCAAGTTTTACAGGAACAATCAGTTACATCAATGAAACAACGATGTCTATGAAAATCGCAGTTGTTTCTCCGGGCAATAACTTTGATTGTCAATATTCTGTGAGCAGGTAATTTTTTTTATAGCTTACAAAGCAAACCCCCTAGTACCATTTTTTTGGAATTAGGGGGTTTTTTATTTTAAAATTTAAAGCTGAAAGGTAAAGCAGATAAAGTTTGAAAGAAAGTGAAAACCGAAAATACTAAAGTAAGTTTAATGTTGAAGCAGTTTCAACTTAGGAGTATTCAGAAGTAAGGCAAAAAACGCCAGAGGCGTGACATTATTGTAGCCCAGTGTGTAAACACTGGGCACAAGAAATGAGCTGAATTCATTTGGCGTGATTTTTTTTAAAAATCATGACAAATGGCTTTCGAAGGATTACTTTTTTTCCGGACATTATCGCTAGAAATGAGGTAAAGAATTTAAATTACACAAATATCAAAAGTTGATTTTCAATAGTTTAAATTTTATCTAATAATCCCTAAACTTACTTTAGCATTTTACATTTTACTTTCTTTTAAACTTTATGCCTTACCTGCTTAAGCTTTCTACTTTTCCACCACTACCTCTACCGCATTAGCGACAGCCTTAGCTGCATCCTCTGTAGGTAATCCCATTCCTTTAGAAGAGATTTGTTCTACATTAACACCAAGGGTGACAAGCATTTGTTTTACCACATCAGCTCTTAAATTAGAGATCTTTTTATTTTCTGATCTAGACTTTGCATCTGCTGTGTACACTTGAACTTGAATCCGAGATGCTGGATTATCTTTTAAAGAAGCCGCTAATCCTTCTACATCCTCTTTTTTGAAATTGGTAATCCGATGAGAGTCCTTGTTAAATTTAATATCTGGCAAAGGATATATGGTCCCAATCGCCTTTGTGTTGAACAGTTTATTAAAGTTGGCGCTAACACTTTCCGTTGTTCTATTAGCTGCAAGGGTGATTGCTTTTTTGGTATTGGCCGAAGCATTCTTCAATTTATCTTTCGTTGCTCCTACCTTGTTGCTTATCTTATCTTTTGTCTCATCTACTTTTGAATTGATCTTTTCTTTAGTTTTATCAATATCTCTTTGGATATACTGACCTGCATTGTCGACATAGAATCCACCTTCCATTTTGTACTCGCCTGCCCGCTTCACAATGTTCCCTTTCTTGTTTACTAAGTTATTATCAGCATCGACATAAAAAGCTTTTTGTTGCTTTTTCATATCAACCTCCGATTTGCATGCCGTAAAACAAACAGCTAGGAATGCCATCGCTATGAGTGGCAATATTTGTTTAATAGTGTTTTTAATCATTATTTATTCGTTTTGTTTTAATATATTTTCAAAAATTCAATAAAATTTAGTTCTCCTATTTTTTCCTTGAAGAACGAATGTGCAATTTAATGAAATAAATCGTTACGTTTAAGCCATTAGAACTCTTGTAGAGGTATTCCCCATATTCATTGCGTTTTTCCGATCAAACCCCTTATAACAAAGTACTTATGTGTCTCTTTTTTGCCAATGCTGCACAAAAAAAAATCACTAATTTCTGTTCCTTTTCTAACTATTAACGTTATCCATAAATGCGTTCTTTTTGGGCAAAAAAAAATATTAATTATTTTTGATTGACGTGCAGCGTTTTTGAGGTTTGGCTTCTAATTAAAGTGAAATCCTCTCGAGGAATCGAAGAAATTTTAACTAAAAAAACCTAAAATGCGAAAAACCAGCCCCCTATCCAGCTTTTTCTTTTTATTAATTTTACTTAGCTATTTACCATTGACCCCAATATTTTCTCAATGCAACGAAAATGTCGATGCCGGTGATGATGTACATATTTGTGAAGATGGAATTGAACTAGCTCTTGATGGATTTGCAAGTGGAAACCCCATTTTCACAACTTGGTCTCCTTCAAATATAATTTCCGATATAAATAACCTTCAAACAACTGCCAATATAACTGAGCCAGTTACCATTAAGCTGAATGCTGTTTATGATTCTACTGATGGAAATGAACTAGTAGTCAATGGTGATTTTGAAGATGGTAATACAGCTTTTACTTCTGAACTATCTCATCTTACTGCAACCGGAGCCCAATTAACTTTTGGTACTTATATGATTACAGATGCGCCTGAAATAGCACACGAAGGATGGCCCTCATGTGATCATGTCACTGGAAGTGGACAAATGATGGTCATTTATGGGAATGAGGTTTATGCTACTGGAAACAAAATATGGTGCCAAACAATTGATGATATTATCCCAGGAAAAACCTATAAAGTATCCGCGATGTTGGGATCCCTTACCAGAACGATTCCTGAAGAATTGTATTTCGAAATAAATGGAAAGAAAATTAGTGACATGTTGCAGTTTTCAACTGTTACCTGTGATTGGGTAACCTATGCCGCTCACTGGACTGCACCAACCGATGTAGATGTTGCAGAATTTTGCATCATTGAAAAGTACAAACCATCGGACGAACCTGGTGCTTGTGCGCATTATGCTTTAGACAATATTTCCATGCAAACTTCTTGCGATGCAGAAGATGAACTTCAAGTCTTTTTCGATGCAATGACCATTGAGGTAAACGAGCCAGAACCGCTTACTTGTATCAATACTGAAACTGTATTGAACGGCATTGGAACTTCTCCTTTTGGTTATGACCATCTTGAAAATTGGAGAACAGATGATGGGGCCTTTGAAGGTGATGGTTTTACCAACAGCATAGTTGCCACAGCTCCTGGAACCTATATCTATACTTTCTACAATCATGAGACAACCTGCTTTCTTACAAAAGAGGTTGAAGTCATTGCTGAAATAGAATATCCTATTGCCCGTGCAACAACAAATTTAGAACTCAATTGTGATGTGACTGAACTTACCTTAGATGGGAGCTTATCCTCTCAAGGAGATAATATCATTTACAATTGGACTACATCAGATGGCAATATAGTTTCTGGTGCGCAAACATTGAATCCTATAGTTGACAAAGAAGGTGTTTACACTTTAACGGTCACTATAGAAAATACAGGCTGCGATGCTACTACAGAAGTCCTAGTAACAAACACCGCTGCAATGCCTCTAGTGGTTGTTGCACCTTCTGAAATGCTAACTTGTAATAAAAACACAATACTACTTGATGCCTCCTCTTCAGATGTAGGTGATCAAATTACTTATTCATGGACAACAGCTGATGGGTCTATTTTATCAGGAGCAAACACACTCCAAGCTATTATTGAAAGTCCAGGTGAATATACTTTAAGCGTTTTAAATTCAGCTAATGGATGCAGAAATGAAGTGACGATAAATGTTCAAGAAAATAAAATCATTCCCGAACTAGAAATCCCAAATCCTGACCCACTTACTTGTAATACGAAAGAAGTTACAATTATAGCTCAAGCTTCTTCTATAGAAGAAAATCCTGAGATTATTTGGATGGACCAAAATGGATCAGTAGTTTCAAACGAACTAGCATTCATAACAGAGGTCGCGGGCCAATATGAGCTAAGGGTTGTAAATACTGAAACAGGCTGTGAGGCTACTGAAAGTGTATATGTTTCTGAAGAGAAAGACGAACCAAACTTTAGTATTCAAGACTTACCTCTTTTAGACTGCTTCAAAACTTCTGCAAGTATTAATGTCAACATAGAAAATGAAGAATCATTTAGCTTCGAATGGAGCACAACAAATGGAACATTTTTGAATGGAATTGATTCCCCAAAGCCAGAAATTTCTTCTGCAGGTGAATACAGCATATTAGTGGTGAATAATCTCACTGGCTGCAGCTCTGAACAAACCATAAGCATTGAAGAAAACAAAGTCAGTCCTAAGCTTGAAATCGAAGAGCCACAAACACTAACTTGCCTCAATGATGTCATTCAATTGGTCAGTCAATCAGACGATGACCTAGAATACCTATGGTCGAGCGTTGAACAAAATGAAATCATAAATGCCAATGCTGCTATTGCAAGCATTAGTCAAGCAGGTAGTTATCAATTGACTATCACTAATCCTCAAAACGGATGTGAGACTACAGCTTCGATTCAAATCACGGAAGATAAAGTAAAACCTTCCGTAGAATTTATGGCACCAGAAATTGTCACTTGTAAAAACGATAAGGTCCAAATTCAAATTTCAAACAATACAGACCTAGACATTCTTTCCTTCGAATGGTCAACTCCTGATGGCATTATCCAAGAAGGAATTGAAACTGGCAGTCCAATAGTGTCCAGTGCGGGATCCTATGAAGTAAACATTACTAATCAAATAAATGGTTGCAATCAAACAGCTACAATCAATATTGAAGAAGATAAAGAATTTCCAGATGTCCAAGCAGGTGCTAATACAATCCTAACTTGTCAAGACAATATGCTTTCCTTAAATGGAAGCTCAACATCCACAAATATTGATGTTGTTTGGAGCAGTCCAAATGGCAATATCATGGCTGGTTCCAATTCATTTAATCCACAAATAAACGCTCCTGGAAATTACATTTTAACAGTGACTGACACCAATAATGGCTGTCAATCCATAGATGAAGTAAGCGTGGAGCAAGACCAAGATGCTCCAATCGTTGAAATCATTGGAGATAAGTTATTAAATTGCAAACAAGACCAAATCACACTAGATGCCACTGGCTCCAGTTCTGGTAATAACATTAGTTTTAAATGGAGCACTCTAGATGGCAATTTTGTTGAAGATGTAGATAAATTAGTACCTTCCATAAACAGTGCAGGTACCTATGTGCTAAGCCTTATCAACAATGACAATCAATGTAGCACCGTATCAAGTATCACCATTGAAGAAGACAAGGAAGAACCTAAGATTGAAATTTCTGAGCCAAACATACTCGACTGTCAAAACGCTCAAACAAGCGTAGAAATACTTAGTGCATCTGAACACCTACAAATTGAATGGAGAAAAGACGGCAATATCATTTCTACTGCTGTGGATGAAGAAATTTTTTCTGAATCAGGGCTTTACACCATATTTGCCTTAAACACAGAAACTGGCTGCGACAATCAATTTGAATTTAATATCGAAGAAGATTTTGAGCAACCTACTGCTGACGCTGGAAGTGACATGACTCTCACATGCACTGAAACTCAAATGAAGCTTTCTGGTAACACAGAAAATGATCCAAACCTAACGGTAAGCTGGCATACCCAAGATGGGAATATTATTTCTGGAGCAAACACTTTGAATCCTATCATTGACGAGCCAGGAATATATACAATGCATGTGGTCAACAATCAAAATGCTTGTGAACATAAAGCAGAGGTCATGGTCGAGGCGGACGAAAATATTCCTTTGGTCAATATCATAGAACCTCAAATATTGGACTGTGACATTCAATCTATTGTGATTGATGCTAGCAATTCCTCTTCTGAAGCAAACCTAAGCTTTGAATGGTCTACCACTAATGGATTGATTACAAACGGAGCTAATACACTTGCTGCTGAAGTCTCTTCACCTGGACTTTACACCTTAATGATCCGCAATGAAGAAAATGGTTGTCTTGCAACAGAGGAAGTATTGGTCGAGCAAAATATTGAATTACCAATTGCAGAACCTATCGCAAGTAGTCAAATTAGTTGTGTAAATAAAACAGCTGTTCTATCTACCAATAATTTATCTACAGAAGCGCTAAGTTTTGAATGGTTGACTTCTAGTGGAAACATATTAGAAGGACAACATACAAACCAAGCAGTTGTAGATCAGGCTGGTACTTACATCTTGACTGTAACTTCTTTAGACAATGGATGCTCAAATAACTTTGAGATTGAAGTAGAATTGGATGACAATAGCCCTTTTGCAGCTTTGGTAGAACCTGAAGAATTAAATTGCAATCAAACACTAATTGAATTGGATGGAAACGCTTCTACGCAAGGCGAAAACCTTAGCTTCCATTGGACTACAACTGACGGTAATTTCACAGAAACTCCTTTAAGTTTAAATCCAACAATAGATGAGCCGGGATCTTATACTTTAACAATTTCAAATGAGGACAATGGTTGCAGTACTAGTAAGACCATTATCGTTCAAGAAAACATTAGCTTGCCAGAAGCCCAAATTTCAGTTCCAGAATTACTAAACTGTACTGTAAATCAAACCAGTTTAGAAATAAATCATTCTCCAGAACTAAATTTATCTTATAACTGGATCAATCAAAATTCAGCTGGCAAATCTATTCTTGTTCAAGAAGCTGGAATTTATGAATGTGAAATTATAAATCAAGATAATGGCTGCTCCATAATCGTTCAACAAGAAGTTGAGGAAAATCTTAGTATCCCAGATTTTGATTTTGAACCAGCACAAGAAATTACATGCGAAAATTCTTCTGTAAACCTTAGTGTTGATTTGGAAAATGGAAACAACTATTCTTATGAGTGGAGTTCGCAGAATGGAAACATCTTGGATCTTCAAAATAGTCAAATCGTTATTGTAGATGCTGAAGGAGAATACAGCTTAACAGTTACCAACCTTGAAAGTCACTGCACAATGACTAAAAACATCTTCGTAAGTTCCAATGTAACAATCCCAGAATTTGCAATTTCTGAACCTGAAATGTTGAACTGTGATATTGAGTCTACCTCCATAGACATTTTTGTTAATGAGCCAGATGATTTTGATTTCACATGGACGCTTGACGGGAACCTCTTGCCTAGCAACCAAAATGATCCTAGTCTTCTTGTTAGCGAACCAGGATTATACACAGTACAACTTACTGATAAAAATACTGGTTGTGTGAACACCGAATCTGTTGAAATTACGAGAGATACTGAGTTGCCTACAGTTAATATACTTAACACCTATTCAATTACATGCAAGGAGCCACAAATAGAAATCACACCTAATGTGGTTGGTCAAGGAAATGAATTTGTTTATTTCTGGAATCCATTAAATGGAAACACCGTCGAAGAAATTGAGGAAGCTGGTATTGTTATAAATGAAGCCGGAACTTACGAATTGCAAATATTCAATGAAGAGAATGGTTGTAGTAGTACAGAAATCATCGAAGTAATATTGGACAATACCGCTCCATCTGTTTTATTAGCAGAGCCTGGTGTGCTCAATTGCTATAATGAATCAGTTGAGATAACAGCAAATATTACGGAAGTAGAAAACCCAATCATAGAATGGAATGCTGGAAATGGGAATATCATACAAAGTTTAGGCAACAGCATCATTGTCAACCAAGAAGATAGGTATACGATACATGTTGTCAATGCTGAAAACGGTTGTTCAGAGACAGTGTCAATTGAAATTTTAGAAGACAGAGTTATTCCTGAAACCGATGCGGGATTAGGTGGGCTTCTTACCTGTGACAATTCTGCATTTAGTCTAAATGGAATTGCTTCCCAAGGGTCAATTTACACCTATACCTGGTCAACGACGGATGGTTATATATTAGAAGGAGGCAGCAGTCTCCAACCTGTCATAAACCAAGAAGGATCCTACTTGTTGACAGTTTTAAATGAAGAAAATGGTTGTACAAATTCAGATCCAGTTATGGTTTTAAGAGAAGAGAATGTACCAGAACTTATCATCTCAGATCTTACTGATCCAATATGCTCTTCAGATCTAGGCGCAATAAACTTTATAGATGTGGAAGGCGGATATGGACCGTACCTATTTTCAATAGACGGGGGTAATACTTTTAATGATACTCAAAGCCATACTGAACTGCTTCCAGGTTTTTATGACATCGTAATCAAAGATCAAAATGGTTGCGAAATAGCTGAGCAAATTGAAATAGTTGCTCCACCATCAATCGATGTTAACATTACGCCATCTATAGAAATATTGTATGGATCTTCTCAGGAGCTACTACCAAATCTTGTAAATATCCAGGAAGAAAATATTGCTCAAGTTCTTTGGACACCAAGTACAGGTTTAAGCTGTACGGATTGTTTAAACCCTAAGGTTTTTGCAGAAGATGACATCATCTATGAAATTCAAATCATTACAAAAGATGGTTGTGAGGCAAATGCACAAATTGAATTCCGTGTAGACAAGGATCAAAGTGTCTACATCCCAAATACCTTTTCACCTAATAATGATGGCACAAACGATGTCTTTTTCATCAATGCTAAAGATGGTGTGGTAAAAATCATTCATGACTTCCAAATTTTTGATAGATGGGGAAATAAGTTATTTCTTCAGTCTAATTTTTTACCAAACAAACCTGAGCATGGTTGGTCTGGTACTTTTAGAGACGTTCAAATGAATTCTGGTGTATATGTTTATTATGCCAAAATTGAATTCATCGATGGTCGTAAGTTGACCTTAAAAGGAGATTTAACCTTAATGGAATAATAGTGTAAAATTAAAAATCATAGCTGTCCAAATGACAGCTATGATTTTTAGTTTATAAAAAACTACAGTGTTCTCAATTAATATTCTACTAGTTCCTAATATTCAATACGCCATTCAAATAAAGCTCCTCAACTTTTGCTCTCGCCCAAGGTGTCCGTCTCAAAAATTTCAAGGATGACTTGATAGAAGGGTCAAAATTAAAACAACGGATATTGATTCGCACGCCAAGTTCCTCCCAGCCATACTTGTCGACTAGCGCTTCTAGGATGTCTTTGAGTTTAACTCCGTGCAGTGGGTTGTTTGGCTGGCTCATAAAAAGTTAAAAGCTTAAACAGATAATTTTAAAAAGTAGAAAATAAATTAAACAACTGAAAGTACAAAGCAAGTGAAAAGTCTAGCTTATTTTCCGTTTCACTTTACTTTTCAGTTTTAAGTTTAAACGTTATTTTCGACTTTAAGCTTTCACTGCTTAAGCTTTCAACTTTTAAAGCGTTTCTTTTAGCCAGCGATAAAACTCTCGTTGCCACATGAGGCTGTTTTGATTATTTAAAACCCAGTGATTTTCTTCAGGAAAATATATCAGTCGACTTTTTATTCCTTGAACTTGGGCAGCTTGGAATGCTTCCAAACCTTGTCCGATAGGAACTCTAAAATCTAGACCACCTTGTATAATCATGATTGGGGTATCCCATTTGTCAACCATATTAATAGGATTGAATTCATTGTATGTTTTTTGGGCTGCAGCATTGCTCTTATCCCAGTATGGACCTCCAAGGTCCCAGTTTAAGAAAAACAACTCCTCTGTTGTTCCATACATTGATCTCCAATTAAAGATACCATCGTGAGAAATGAAAGTTTTGAACCTTTTGTTGTGAATTGCAGCGAGATAGAAGACTGAATAGCCTCCATAACTTGCACCAATACATCCCAATCTATCCGTATCTACATAAGGCTCTTTAGCAATGTCATCTATAGCAGCTAGATAATCCTTCATATTCTGACCACCATAATCCTTTGAAATTTGTTCGTTCCATTCTACTCCCCAGCCTGGCATTCCTCTTCTGTTTGGAGCAATAATTATGTAACCATTTGCGGCCATCAATTGAAAATTCCATCGGTAGGAATAAAATTGGCTAAGCGCTCCTTGAGGACCACCTTGGCAATATAAAATGGTTGGATACTTTTTACTTGGATCAAAACCAGGAGGATAAATCACCCATGAAAGCATGTCTTTGCCATCTGTTGTTTTTGTCATTCTTGGCTCAATCTTTCCCATGGCAATGGAATTATAATAATCATCATTTGCATGGGTGATTTGAGTCATCTTGCCAGTCTTTAAATCAACAGCATATAACTCTGGTGCATGGTTCATATCTCTTCTAGAGACAACCATTGTTTCTTTGTGATGTCCAACAACTCCATTTACATCAAACTGGCCCTTTGTAATTTGCCTAGGTTGTACTTTGCTTTTTATTGTTGTTGGCACCTCTATTTCAAATAGCTGAACTGTTCCTTCTACAGGAGCATTAAAATATATTTTCTTTCCATCATTCGACCAAATAAAACCATAGACTGTACCATCCCATCCTTTGGTGAGGTTTGCCTCTCCTCTTGATAATTTTACAATGATGTCATTTTTATCAGACTCATAGCCATCTCTTTTCATTCGGCAAAAAGCCAAAACACCATCTTTAGAAAAAGCAGGTTGCGTATCATATCCAGGATTAGACTCCGTAAGATTCTTTGTTTCTTTAGATTCTAAATTATATTCATAAATATCAGAATTGGTACTCTTGGTATATTCCGTTCCGTGGTTTTTCTTCGTAACATATAAAACCCTTTTTGAGTCCGGTGACCAAAGATAATCTTCCTCTCCACCAAAAGGCTTTTGTGGGCAATCATGAGGTTCTCCTTCCATTAGGTCAATTTTGCTACCTTTCTCTATTCGGTCAACATTTGGCTGGATAAAAAGGTGACTGTACGCGCCATCTTCCCAAGTATCCCAATGTCTGTAATTGAGCTCATCGTAAATATGAACGTTTGACTTTGCTCCATCTTTGTAATAATCCGCACCGTAAACTTTATTTACTTTGACGTCTTCGACAACTATTTTCATAGCGCCATCTGGAGAAACTGCTTTATCAGGAACAAGATCTCCTATCGACTTTAGTGACTTAGCTGTTCCACCATTAATAGGAACAGAATAGTACTTGATAGTCTTTTCATCCTCCTTAAGATTAAATTGCGATGTTTGATATAAGACGGATTTACCATCTTCACTCATACCCAAAGCTCCGACACGTTTCAACTGTATCAGTCCTTCAATTGAAAGGGCATCTGCCTGTGCCTTTGTGCTTTGACTTACTGCTACAAAAGATAAGACAAATATAAATGCGAGAATTGATTGAAATTTATTCATTTCTTTATTATTAAGATTTTGATATTAATTTGGAAGCTTGAAATTACTAATTTATAAATAGAATACTATCTACCCTCAATTGAATTTCTTTATAAGCCCAATACTGAATACTTCTATGCCGGAAACATTTAGGTCCTTATATGAATCTGCTAGATCACTCACTTCTCCAGATTCATAGGCTTTAGCATTCATACGTAAGATTTTGACCCTGAAACCTGGTTCAACATAAAGTCGTTTTCTTTCTGAGATTCGCAAACGAAAACCTAAATCTCCATGAAATCCCAAAGCAGGAGAATATTCAATGATCCCATATCTCCACTCATTTTCTGTGATTATAAATTTTCCGGGAATGCTGTAATTAACTCCCCCACCAATAAACATACCTTGGAAAAAGTTGTCTGAGAATCGAATCAGCTGTTTGAGCCCAACACTGACAAACTTTCTATTAAATTTAAACGAACTCTCATTTACAAAACCATTTACATTGGAATATTGCCACACCAAATTTTGCTGGTAACCAATACTTAGGTTTGCCGAAAAACCTTTGGCAACTTCAGCATCCAAACCAAGTTCTAAACCCATTCCTCCGCCAGGACTATAATTGTATTCTAATCCATTGTAATTCAAATAATCTTGGGTAAAGCCGAAACTTGCATTGTACTTGATTAATAAACCAAGTTTTTGGGCCTGAACAAATGAAAGGGAAAAAATCAGTAAAAATAATGTTGCAATGTATTTAGTCATCTATCTATCTTTTAATCTGTAAACAAATTTTAAGGCACTCCAATCTGTATCAATAGCAGCGATCTTTACATCCACCATACCATTTTCTAATATATAATTTCTTATCCAATCTCTACTCAAATCAGTCTCAATACCTGATTTGCCCTTCGGCCAGGCAACCCAAAGCATCCCATGTTTTCTCATTCCTTTCTTATATTTTTCGAGATGCAAGACCAACTGGGATTTTGATTTGATGAAAATTTGAATAAAATCCGCTGATTCTTGGTTTGCTCGACTTAAAAATTTAAGATTAGAATGCTCTGCAACAAGCATTTCTCTAAACCAAATAGGCTCATTCCACAAAATCAAACACATGTGATCTTTTATACCGAGCTTCTTTAATAAGGGAGTTTTACTATGTCCTTTTATCATTGTATACCACGTAAAATACTAAAGGTCAATGAAAGGAGGTACTTTTTAACACATTTTAATTAGGTTTTATAAGTTTGCTATTACACTAAAAAATTGAGTATAGCAATAGCTAGAACCTCTAGATTCCAATACCATTTTGAAATTTTGTCCTATTTTATTAGCATCTAAGGATACCTTTTATAGATAGTTCCAGTCCTCTACTTTTATCTGTAATCTTTACCGTTACTCTTTAATCTTTAATACCTTTGCAGCTCAAAATAGCTTCAAAATGAGTGAAAAGAAGACCGAGTACGTCAATTTTATTGAGCAGATCATTGAAGAAGATATTGCCAATGGCAAAAATGCTGGCCGTATCCACACCAGGTTCCCTCCAGAACCAAATGGATATTTACATATTGGACATTGTAAAGCCATATCAATCAACTTTGGTTTGGCCCAAAAATATGGTGGCAAAACCAACCTTAGGTTTGACGATACCAACCCATCAACAGAAGAAACGAGGTACGTCGACAATATCAAAAAAGACATCGCTTGGCTGGGTTTTGATTGGGAAGATAGAGAATTCTATGCTTCGGACTATTTTGATCAATTATATGAATTTGCCTGCAAGCTCATCAATAAGGGAGTAGCCTATGTTGATGACTCAACCGCAGAAGAAATTAAAGAGCAAAAAGGTGTACCTACAAAACCAGGTACGGAAAGTCCTTTCAGAAATCGAAGTATCGAAGAAAACTTGGATTTATTTCAGCGCATGAAAGCTGGTGAATTTGAGGATGGTGCAAAAGTATTGCGTGCCAAGGTAGACATGACAGCACCTAATATGCATTTGAGAGATCCAGTGATCTATCGTATAAAAAGAGAAACTCATCACAGGACTGGAGATGATTGGTGTATCTACCCAATGTATGACTTTGCTCATGGACAATCTGATAGTATAGAAACAATCACTCACTCACTTTGTTCCTTAGAATTTATTCATCATAGACCGTTGTATAATTGGTTTATCGAGCAATTAGAAATCTTTCCTTCTAGACAAATTGAGTTTGCTAGAATGAATGTGGCGTACATGATCACCTCAAAAAGAAAGCTTCTTAAACTAGTAAATGAAGGATTGGTAAGTTCATGGAACGACCCTAGGATGCCTACCATTTCTGGAATGAGAAGAAGAGGTTATCCAGCAAAAGCCTTGGTAGACTTTTGTCATCAGACTGGGACTGCAAAAAGAAACAATGTTATTGAGATTGAACTCTTAGAGTCTTTTATTAGAAATTCTTTAAACAAAAGTACCGCAAGAGTACATGCTGTCTTGGATCCCCTTAAAGTGATCATCACAAATTACCCAGAAGACCAAGAGGAGATAATGACCGCTATAAATAATCCGGAAGATGAAAATGCTGGAACAAGAGACATCCCTTTCAGTAATACGATCTACATCGAAAGATCAGATTTTGCGGAAGAAGCGCCAAATAGAAAGTATTTTAGAATGGCACCAGATAGGAATGTACGCTTGAAAAATGCATACATTTTGCATTGTGATTCTTATAAAAAAGAGGAAGAGACTGGAAAGATTTTAGAAGTCCATTGCAGCTATTATCCAGATTCTAGATCAGGTTCTGACACCTCTGGTATTAAAGCAAAAGGAACTTTACATTGGGTTTCTACAAAACATGCCATTGAAGCGGAAGTACGTCTATATGACAGACTATTTACAGATCCGACGCCAACAGCACATGAAGATGTAGACTTCCTGACTTTTTACAATAAAGATTCTAGGCATGTTATAGAAAAAGCTTATCTAGAACCGTCTTTAAAATCTGCACAGATTGGAGATCAATTTCAATTCATGCGAATAGGCTATTTTAATGTAGATGAAGATAGCCATGCGGATAAGCTGGTTTTTAATAGAACCATTACCTTGAAAGATACTTGGGCCAAAAAACAAAAGAATTAAGCATTTATGTGGAGTATTTTTTCCAAAGAAATCAATTCATTTTTTAGTTCACTGATCGCGTACATTGTGATAGGCGTTTTCTTAGTGATACTTGGTTTGGTGATGTGGGTATTTCCTGACACCTCTTTATTAAATTATAATTATGCCAGCTTAGATCAACTATTTGATTTGGCACCCATTATTTTCATGTTTTTGATTCCTGCATTGACCATGCGGACTTTTGCTGAAGAAAACCAATCGGGTACTATTGAGTTATTGGCAACAAAACCATTGACAGATTTTTCAATCATCTTTGGAAAATTCTTAGCTTGTACTTTCTTATTGCTCTTGGCCATCTTGCCAACAGTTATTTACTATTACACCATTCATCAATTGGGATCTCCAGTTGGCAATTTAGATTCTGGTGCAATCATGGGATCTTATATTGGCTTGCTTTTCCTAGGGATGGTATTTGTTTCAATAGGTGTTTTTGCTAGCTCTATAACAGACAATCAAATTGTCGCATTTATGCTTGCTACCTTTCTTTGCTTCTTTTTCTATTGGGGTTTTGACTTTCTTAGTCGATTGCCAATCTTTGTTGGAAAAGTAGATGACTTGGTTGAAATGTTTGGCATAGACTATCATTATTTTTCAATTAGTAGAGGCGTAATTGACTCAAGAGATATCCTTTATTATTTTTCACTGACAGCCATTTTTCTCTTACTGACTCATTTGGTGCTACAAAAAAGGAAGTGGTAATATGACTCAAAAAAGTATTAAATATCAAAGTATTGCCAAGGTTCTTATTTTTATAGGAATCATTTTCATGCTAAATATCATTGGCAATTTCGTCTTCGGTACTATTGACTTAACTGAAGAAAAAAGATTTACACTTACAGATCCAACTAAAAAAGTTTTAAAGGAACTTGACAATGTTGTTTATGTAAAAGTTTTATTAGATGGAGAATTGCCTGCAGGCATAAAAAGGTTGCAAAAGGCAACTCAAGAAATGCTGGATGATTTCAGAACGCATTCTGGTTATGTAGAATATACTTTTGAAAACCCATTAGAAGGAACTGTAGAAAAAGTCAACGAGAATAAAGAATTTTTAGCAAAACAATTCATCCTCCCTAACAATCTTATTGTGAAGGGCAAGGAAGACAAGCGTGAAATGCTTTTTTATACCTATGCCATAATAAGTTATAAAGGACAATCCCTGCCCTTAAATTTGGTTGACCAAAAAGGAGGAAACTTATCAGAGTTTGTAATCAATAATTCCATCAGTTTACTAGAATATAAATTGGCTGATGCTATCGTAAAAATTCAAAAAACATTGAAGCCTACTGTTGCATTCACAACAGGTCATGGAGAACTTAAAGAAATTCAAACAAAGGACATCAGACAAACCTTGCTCCCCTATTACAAAGTAGGAACATTCAACCTAGATTCTGCTACATACATCTCGCAGAATGTTGAAGTTCTTATTGTAGCTAAACCAAGAACGACCTTCCCAATCAAACATAAATTCATGATTGATCAATACATCATGAATGGAGGGAATGTCATTTGGCTTTTAGACAAGCTTGCCATCAATATGGATAGTTTAAGAAACCCACAATTTGTTCCAAATGAATATAGCTTAGATTTAGATGATCTTTTATATAACTATGGAGCACGTATTCAACCAAATTTGATTATGGATCAGCAATGTGCTAAGATACAATTGCAGGTGGATGAAAATGGGACCAAAGACTACTTCGATTGGTACTTTCATCCAATTGTTAGTCCAGATACAGAACATCCGATGGCTAAAAATCTAGATGGGATAAACTTCTTTTTCCCTTCTTCTATAGATACAATAAGAACAAAAACACCGGTTAAAAAAACACCCATACTTGTAAGTACAGACAGGACCTTAATAAAGCGTACGCCATTGGTTTTAAATTTTAGTGATATCTTAAGAAATCCACTTCCTGCAGATAAATGGAAAAAAGGCCGTCATACTTTCGCCCTCTTATTGGAAGGTGATTTTCCTTCTGAATACGAAGGTCGACTAACCACACAAATGCGCGAGTCCTTAGAGCTCATTGATCAACCATTCAAAGCTATCAGTTCGGATACAAAACAATTGGTAATTTCAGATGGAGACTTGATTAAGAATCTGATTTATCCCAATAATAAGGAGGCAGTGCCGCTGGGCTATAATCAAGACATGCGCTACACGTTTGCCAATAAACCTTTCATAATCAACGCTATTGAGTATATGATGGATGGCAGTGGCGTAATGGAAGCTAGGTCAAAAGACGTAAAACTGCGTTTATTAGACAATGGAAAGGCCCAGCAGGAAAGACGTTATTGGCAATTATTAAACATACTTCTACCATTAATCTTATTAATATTGTTTGGTATCCTGTTTAACTTTATAAGAAAAAGAAAATACGCTTAATTAAGAGATTATGAACAGAAGCTTGTTACTATCACTCATTGTATTCCTTTTATTAGGCTTAGGAGCTTATTATTTCATAAATAAAGGTCAGACTAAAACAAGTTTGATTGAAGAAGATTGGAAAATCGCTGTTAAAAATAAAGAGGATATTTATAGAATATTCTTAGCCAACAGAGAAGGTGAAAATGTTGATTTAAAACGAACAGACGAAGGATGGATCTACAATGATAAGTGGAAAGCTCGACCAGATGCAATTTTAAATTTATTGAGTACCATCAGCGATGTTGACCTCCGAGAACGTCCAGGAAAAGCCGCGATTCCTAATATTGTTAATGGTATAGCTGCACATGGTGTTAAAGTTGAAATTTATGGAAAGAATGATGAGGTCTTAAAAAAATATTACGTCGGAGGAATGAACTCTACTGAACTGGGAACCTATATGATTATGGATGGCTCTGACAATCCTTACATCATGCACTTGCCGTATTGGCAAGGAAATTTGAGATCAAGATTCTTTATGGGAGATAGAAGTTGGAGAGACAAAACAGTTTTTTCTTTTAAAAATGAAGAAGTCAAAAGTTTAAGTGTTGACTACCCAAAAAAGAAAAGCAATAGCTTTATTCTAAATAGAAACGGAAAAAGCTGGGATGTTCAACCCCTCTACAAAGGAACCAGAAAAAAGACTACTCCAGTTGATGTAGATGCTGTGGATGAATATTTATCAAAATACAAAAGTCTCGTTGCAGAATCTATAGAAAACCAATTAGAAAAGAGAGATTCCGTGACCGCTATAACTCCCTTTTGTATCGTTAAATTAGAGAAAACTAATGGAGAGAAAAAGCATGTCAACATCCATCCACTAGATTACACTTTCGCTGAACCTGGGGAGACTCTTAACTATGAAAGGTACCTAGCTGATCTAAACAATGAGGACGAAGATTTATTCTTGATCCAGCACTTAGTTTTCAGCCCAATCTTTTGGGGATATGAATATTTTTTCTTGAAAGAAGGGTGATGAACATTCGAGCATTCGAGCATTCGAACATTCAAGCATGCGAACATGCGAATTCAAACCTCTAAGCCGCATTCAAATCAAGCTTCTTCAATTTCTCAAACAAATCTGAATCTGGAAAGTTACAGGGACATGCACTGCACCTGCACAAAAACAAACTTAAAATAATTCTTGATGGAAAAACGCCTTCTAATCTTTTTCCTTATTCTTCTAAATACCTCCAGCATCTTTTGCCAAATAAATTTAGACAAATTAAGTTTCTCCAATCATGGAAGCATGTATAATTTGGAGATGAATCCGCAATTACTTTTCGAAATTCCCATTTCGAAAGAAATTAAAAAGAAAATATTTGACGAACAAAACAATTTAGAATACCCGATACTTTGTTTTATCAAAGGAATATATTTTATTCAAAATGGAGACTTAGAAAAAGGAGAACATTGGTTTGACGAAATCTTAAGTATTAAAACAGATTCGCTCTGCGATTTAAAAACTAAAGAAGATGACAAGCTTTATTGCGCATATAATTTAAGAAATTTTAAAGCCGTTGTTTTAAAATATAAGATTCACAATTTATTTGAATTTAAAAATAGAGAATCATATTGCAAACTATATCAAAATTATAAAAACGATATCAGTGCAGAAAAAGTAATTTATATAGGGAAAATTACAGGAGGACATCATGGCCACCACAATGAGGATATAGTATTTTGGGATTACCCATATAATAAATTGATCCCTCGTTTTGTAGAATACGATTGTTTATCTGATGCTTTAAAAAGAAAGAATGCTAAATTTTTCTATACTGGAGTAGTCTCCAATAAAGTTTTTGATTATTCAGAAAGTTACCGAATTCAAGAGGAGGTTTCAATAAGACTTTTTGATTACTTAGAAAAGTGCGGAAAGTTAAATGATTCAAGAAATGAGATAGCAAAAATAATCAAAGATTTTCGTAAAAATTGTGAGCCTTTAAAAAATATATGGTATTCGTACAGGAACTATTTGTACGATATACCTATCGAATTTGAAACGAGAAGTGCTAATAAAAAGGTCTGGACTAAAAAGCAACTAAGAAAATTAAATAAGAAGAAACCTATAAAAAGCAAAAGGGAAATAATTAAAGAATTCAAACGAACGAAATATTACAAGCTCTTAAGGACAGGCAAGCTAATCTAAAGATTGACTGCTAGAAGCATTTTCCTACCCTTTTGGATGTAATCCAATAATTGATAATTAGTACATTCAATACATACATAGGTTTAGAGTCAAACCACAAGAACCCTGCGGGGTGATGAGCATTAGAGCATTCGAACATTCAAGCATGCGAACATGCGAATTCAAACCTTTAAACCGCATTCAAATCAAGCTTCTTCAATTTCTCAAACAAATCTGAATCTGGAAAAAGTCGTTTTGCTTCTTTGGTAGCTTCTATAAATTTATCATCTTGTCTCAGTTGATAGTAACAAAGAATTTTATTATAAAAAGTATCCGCTTCTACCCCATAAGAGTTTGTAGAATGTTCAAAATAAACCAATGCTTTTTCATAGTAAGCTAAATCAAAAAACATCCCAGCTATGTTCAAGGCCAGATCTTGGCTCTCATTAATATTGAAATAATAAAACCAAATCTTATCTAAAGTTTGAGCGATTCTTTCTCTATCGGTATTGCTTAATCTTTTAATAAGGTTTTTAAGACGAGGAAGGATATTTAGAAAAAAGGTAGAATCGTAAGCACTTAAACGAATTAAAGCAATGAGATCCATTATAGACAAAGTAGCTATATTTGCATAGCTGATCTTTTTCAAAGTATTATAATCATCAGGACCAAACTCATTTACAAAGTGATCGTAGGCGGCATGGGTATAAGTATAAGAGGGAGCTTTCTCCATAAATAAAAGGCAGGCTACTTGGAGATGAAAAGTAGAAAAATCAGGAAATAATGCTTTGCCTCCCATTCTTTCGCAAAAAGAACCAAGGGCGTGATAATTGACCCAAAGGGAAAAACTACCATGAGTTATAATTTCAGGTTTTTTCTTTTTATCAAGTTTCTCCAACTCATGAAAACCTTTATCCATGGAGAGCAACATAAGTCCTTTGGATGAAAGTGCTTTTAGATTTTCAAGACAAAGCATACTTTTTTCAGGAAACAATAAATAAGTATCCTTTAGATTAGTTTGATAATCTTTTAATATGGAATTAAAAACAGCAGAAGGATAATATGGTTCTTCAAATGACTTTGTATCGTAAGTAAGTTTTAACTTTTCTAAGAGCTGATCTATCAATAAAGAGGATGGATGTTCTGAGGCATGCAAAGCAATTGAACAGAGTTTTATTTCATTATCTTGAATGTAAAAAAGCTCATTCGGAATTGAGTCAAAAAAATAATTTCCCAAAGCAATTAAAGGTTGCTTCAAATCTCCTTTATTGATGGTTATATCTGAATATCTAAGTTCTATGTTTTTACCTTCAATAGCATCATAAGAAGCATAGTCTAATATCCCACGCTTGAAATAATCTTGCAACTGGGAATGCTCTTTAAAGAAGTTCAAATTTTCTTCGACGATGTCTGTAAGGACATAACAATATGGTGGTAAAACCATATCTAGTAAGTTCCTTAATTTTTCAAGATGTGTTAAAACGTGAAATCCAAGTCTTGCATGACCAGCTCCCAAATCCACGATGTAAACTTTTTCTGTTGTTTCTCCTTTTGCAGCGAGGTCTTTTAAAAAAGCCAAAATTAGTTCTGCATAGGTTCTACCTACCATGGAGTTGGAAGTAATATTATGAGGCACAATTCCTTTACTCCAAGCTTCTATCCCACTCTTGTGATAATAATCCCTATTTAGTTGCCAAATTAAACTTTCAGAAAAAACTTTGTATGATTCTACTTCAAAACGTTCTTGGTTCATGTTGATACACTTGCAATGTGATAGAATAGTCTTCTAACCGAGCAAGTTTATATCAAAGCAATATGTACCAACCAAATTAAAATAAAGTTTGAAGGTAAGGTTTTAATGTGGAAAGGTATTAAATAGACATAATCGGGTGTTTAGTTGTCAATTTAAGATGATTACTTAGATAAAAGTTAAAAAAGCTTGCAAGAATCTTATAATTAGAAAATCATGCTTTCCAAAATGTAGGGCAAGCTTTTCTTTTTATTTTCGATATTTTTATCCAACTTGGAATTTGTCAAAAAGTGAGAAATGGAAAATATAAACGACATACTAAACATTGACAGTATTGCCCATACTAAGAATTACAAAAAAGGAGATATCCTACAGCGTCATGGAGAAACCAATCCGAATGCTTTTTTTGTAAAACACGGACTATTAAAAAGCTATTCAATTGACAACAAAGGGAAAGAGCATATTTTTATGTTTGCCCCAGAGGGCTGGGTGACCGCCGACATTGAATCGCAAGTCTTTAACAGGCCGTCTGAACTTTTTATCGAATGCATAGAAGATTCAGAAGTAATTTTGGTTCCTGGAAATCTTCTCTTTGGCGATGATTTGTCTGTAGAACAATTGAAAAAGAATAAAATACTGACAATGAGGCGAATTGCTGTCTTACAACGCAGAGTTATTATGCTAATGAGTGCTTCTGCCTTGGAACGATATAATGCCTTTTTGGAAGCTTACCCTAACCTTTCCCAAAGGCTTACTCAAAAAATGATTGCCTCTTATCTAGGTGTGACACCGCAAGCTTTAAGTACAATCAGAGGAAAAACTGCTCGAAATAAATAAAACATTGATTGTTAATGTAGATGAATAAATAAAACAAAAAAATTGACTTAATTTGTACGAAAGATTAATTTTTACATTTAAATGATAAATTAACATGTTGAAATATGCCACAATTTTTATCACAATATTAGCTGTGATTGTAGTGACCACTTCCTGTTCTGATGACGATCCTGTTGTAATTGATCCTTGCGCTGAGATCAACTATGAAAGTACCGTTAAGGAAATAATCAATAGTAGTTGTGCTTATTCTGGTTGTCACGATGGAACAGGAGCAAATACTTTCATCCCAGAGTTATCAAATGATTTTACGACTTATGCTGGACTAAAATCAGTTTTAGATGGTGGAACCTTTAACACAAATACCATAGTAAATAAAACAATGCCTCCTGCAGCTTTTGTTCAACCAGGTTTTCCAATGGAATTGACCGATGATCAAATAGAAACCTTGACTTGCTGGCATGATGCTGGTTATCCAGAAAACTAAAAAAGATCCTTTTATATAAGGTTTCGTGACTACAAAAAAGTAGTTCACGAAACCTTAGAATGCTGACTTCTGGAATACTTGTTCTATAAGCTTTTCTCCAATTTAATTCTCCATTTTATAAGGCTTTAGCGAATATCTGCACGCATAAATTTTATGCTTTCAATTTTTTGCTAAAAATTCTAAATTTCATCTGCCAAAACATTAGCTTTATCAGATGAAACGGAGGCTCTTCTTTTTATCTCTAGCATTGGCCTTTTCAGCCTTTTTATTCCAATCCTTTACCATCGATTGGGGCTTTTTTGGACACAGAAGGATCAACAGGCTTGCCGTATTTACGCTTCCAGCTGAATGTATTGGCTTTTTCAAACAAAATATAGACTATATTTCTGAACACGCGGTAGATCCTGACAAGCGTCGGTATGCCACAAAACATGAGGCAGTTAGGCATTATATTGATTTAGATCATTGGGGTACTGCACCTTTTGATGAAGTTCCACGAAAGTGGATTGATGTGATGGCGCTCTATTCAATAGTACATGGTATCACCGCAAATGGAGACACAAGCATCCTCTTCTTGCCAGATGTAGAAATGTTTGAAAGCAAAACTGTCAAGACATCCTTAGGAAAAACAATCGAATTAGCAGCTTATAAAGATTTTATTTATCATGAAATCCTTCCTTCCTATTATGAAGAAGAAAGACCAGTCGATTGTGCCAAACTAAAAAGCAACTTTCCTTCTTTAAATTTAAATTTTGAATCGGCATATGTTTCAGAGGAGTTTTCATCTTATGGTATTCTCCCCTATCATTTATTGAAAATGCAAAAAAAACTGACCAAAGCATTTGAACAAAAAAATATTAAATCAATATTGAGGTTGGCAGCAGAGATGGGGCATTATCTTGGAGACGCCCATGTACCTTTGCATACGACCGAAAATTATAATGGGCAGCTTACCGATCAAATTGGCATTCATGCTTTTTGGGAATCTCGTATTCCAGAGTTGTTTGCAGATACAGATTATGATTATTTTGTTGGTCAAGCGGAGTATATAGAAAAACCACAGGAATATTTTTGGGATATTGTTTTTACTTCCCACTCCTATGTTGACTCTGTTTTATTGATAGAAAAAAGAATGAAGGAGAGCTTTCCAAAAGATGCTCAAATGTGTTATGATGATAGATTGGACAGGACGGTACAAGTGCAATGCAAAGCATTTGCAGCGGCCTATCAAAGTGCAATGAACGGAATGGTAGAACAAAGAATGCAAGCTTCTATTAAATCTATTGGCAGTAGTTGGTATACTGCTTGGGTAGATGCTGGGCAGCCAAAACTTGACATTCAATCAGATTCGAATATTGCAAAAGATGCTGAAGATGAAAAACTGGATGAGGCCTACAGAAGAAATAGTATATTTGGCCGATCTCATTGAAAGGATTTTAATTGCTTATACGCTTATTTGATTATTCGTTTGGCTTAGAGAAAACTTGTGCAGACTTGCTCAGAATTATTAGGAGCGCAATCATCGATAGGTGAATCAATTCTTATTTTAAAATAAATATGAAAGAACAAAAGTCAATTGGCTTAATATTAAAAGGAGCAGCGATGGGAATGGCAGAAGTTATTCCAGGCGTTTCTGGAGGAACAATCGCATTCATCACAGGTATTTACGAGCAGCTTCTACACAGTATAAAAGCAATCGGACCCGAGCTGTTTAATGGGTTTAAGGAAACTGGTATCAAAGGAGCATGGGAAGCGATCAATGGAAGATTTTTACTCTTTCTAGGAATAGGAATGGTTTTCGGAATTATTGTTGGGGTATTTGGAATCTCCTATCTTCTAGAAACATTTCCACCTGCCGTTTGGGCATTTTTCTTTGGTTTGATATTAGCCTCTGTTATCTACATTGGAAAGCAAATAAATTCCTGGGGAATTTTGCAGATTGTTGCATTGATTATAGGAACCATTGTAGCCTATTTTCTTACCACTGCATTGCCAGCTGAAGGTTCCACATCTTATTTTTATGTTTTTATCTGTGGCATGATTGCAATCTCTGCTTTAATCTTACCCGGCATTTCTGGCTCTTTTATACTGTTGTTAATGGGTATGTATTCTTACATTGTACAGGACACTTTGAAAGGCCTACTTTCCACCTTTGCAATGGACAAGATAATGACTATGGCTGTTTTCGCTTTAGGATGTCTCACAGGTTTGGCTACAATCTCACGACTACTTTCTTGGACGTTTAACAATTATAAGAATACAACCTTAGCAATTCTTGCAGGTTTTATGTTAGGTTCCTTAAATAAAATCTGGCCTTGGAGAAAAGCGACAGAATGGCTTAGAGATTCAAATGGAAGTATTATCTTAGACGATGATGGATTGACAGCTAAAAAGATATTGTCGGAAATCAATATATCCCCAAGCGCTTACAGTCAAGAATTACAATTAGACAACTATCTAGTATTCTCGATTATTGCTTTTATAATAGGCATTGCAATTGTTTTTATTTTGGACAGAGGTAATCAATCAAATCAAACTTGATTAAAGAAATGGTCACTGATAATAATATCAAGTTTGGTTTAATTGGTTATTCGCTTAGCCATTCTTTTTCGAAAAAATATTTCACCAAGAAATTCAGGCTAGAGAAATTGCCTTATGTTTATGAATTAATTGAACTGCAAACGCTTAGCACCCTTCCTGAAAGTTTAAAGAATTTTCCAAAACTACAAGGTTTTAATGTTACCATTCCATACAAACAAGGCATCCTTCAATATTTAGATGAAATCGATGAGGATGCTAAAGTAGCTGGAGCAGTCAATACAGTTAAGATCTCTCCAGATGGCAAACTAAAAGGTTATAATACAGATATCATTGGATTTAAAATGTCCTTTCTTGATTTCCTTGCGGAAAATGGTCGATCAACAGATGAAATCGAAAATGCATTGATATTGGGAACGGGAGGAGCTTCAAATGCAGTGGAAGTTGTTCTTACAAAATTAGGGATTACTTCGATCAAGGTCAGTCGCAAACCAAAGGAGAATCAATTATCTTATGAGGATCTATCCAAAGCTGTGATTCAAACCAATCAATTGATCATTAATGCTTCTCCAATAGGGACACATCCCAAATCAGCTGAAAGCCCTAAGATCCCCTACGAACACATAACTAATAAACATATACTATTTGACCTTGTTTACAATCCTGAAAAAACCGTATTTTTGGATAAAGGGAGTCGGCAAGGAGCTATTACAAAGAACGGCTTAGACATGCTTTATTTGCAGGCAGATGCGGCATGGAAAATTTGGAATGATATGGATTTAAAAAGCACAGAAAAGCAAGAGGGAACTGACTTTAAAGCAATTAACTTCAAGAATACTGAAATTGCTTTTCAAGCTAAGAGTGATAAGCAATTGAAAAAGGCAAAGAATCTTTTTGCCATGATGAATAAAGCTTGGCTAGTGAACACTACCTCTCCTTTAGGATTATTTGCAGTGAAATATAAATTGCCTTTTGCCAAGTCGATCATTAAAGCGACCATCTTTGAGCAATTTGTAGGAGGTACCTCATTTGATGAAGTCCAACAAACTGTCAAAAAACTTTGGCAGTATAAGACTCAATCTATTTTAGATTATGGCGTAGAAGCAAAAGATTCCGAAGAAGACTTTGAAAAAACAAAAATTGAAAACATCAAGGCTGTTAAATTTGCCGCGGCAAATTTATCCGTTCCAGTAGTATCAACAAAAGTAACTGGCTTAGGACGATTTGAACTTTTAGAAAACTTTGACCCCTCACTACCTGCTTCCCTAACATACCAAGAAGAATTTGATAAAATTCATTCCAGACTACAAGAGATCTGTGCGGTTGCGGAAAAAGAAGGTACTTCAGTTTTTATTGATGCAGAAGAAAGTTGGATACAAAACGCTATTGATCATCTGACAGATTTGATGATGAAAAAGTTTAACGGAAAACGTCCAGTCGTTTTTAATACCTTTCAAATGTATCGACATGACAGATTAGAATTTCTAAAAACGTCTTTCAATAAAGCAAGGGCTGAAAATTATATATTGGGAGCTAAGTTGGTTCGAGGGGCCTACATGGGTAAAGAAAGAGATCGCGCCGAAGAAAAAGGCTATACTTCCCCAATCCATTTAAATAAAAAAGCCGTGGACCAAGACTATGATGATGCCATTAGGTATTGCATGGATCACATTGATTTGATCGCTTGTTGCGTTGCTTCTCATAATGAAAAAAGTACCCAGTTATTTGCAAAACTTATCCACAACAAAAAAATCGCCAACGATCATCCACATGTTAACTTTTGCCAACTATATGGCATGAGTGATCACCTAACTTTTAATCTTGCAGCAGCGGGCTACAATGTGGCCAAATACGTTCCCTATGGACCTGTAGCGGACGTTATTCCGTATCTCATAAGAAGAGCTCAAGAAAATTCATCCGTAACTGGAGACATGAGTAGAGAGCATCGCATGATAACAGAAGAAGTATTACGAAGAAAAGGCAAATAATAGGCGAAAGGCGAAGCAAGAAAGTCGAAAGTCGAAGGTAGTAGACTCCTCCTCGCTCCTTACATAAGGCAATAAAATATAAAAGAGGACACGATAAATAGGCTTATTCTGAAGTAAGCCCAAAAACGCCAGAGGAGTGACATTATTACAGCCAGTGTGTAAACACTGGGTACAAGAAATGTGCTGAATTCATTTGGCGTGATTTTTTAAAAAAAATCATGAAAATGGCTTTCGAGTATTGCCCTGTTTTACGAGTACTATTACTTAAAACGAGGTAAAAGATTTATTTCGATATTTATCAAAGTTTGATTTTCAATGATTTAATCTTTGTCTGAATATCCCTAAGAATATCGGTTCAAAAAAGGAAGGAATGAGGACTTCAGAGAAGTCCACTTATGTTAAAACGAAAAGGCATCAATAATATCCCACTCGCAAAGACTAACGTAAGGTGATCCCGCTGGAATCATTTTTCATCCTAATGGATAGAATGCAAATTTTATGTCGGGTTATTAAGAAGTAAGCCCAAAAACGCCAGAGGAGTGACATTATTACAGCCAGTGTGTAAACACTGGGTACAAGAAATGTGCTGAATTCATTTGGCGTGATTTTT
>CALIIW010000059.1 GCA_938018185.1 uncultured Saprospiraceae bacterium | reverse complement strand
GCCAAACTATCTTCCGGCACATGCTCGGAGATAGATAGCATTTGCAATTGATCGCGATTATTCTTGGATAATTGAGGCATATACTGTGTCGCTTTGTTGCCCCATTAAGATACGAATTACAATTAGAAAATTATAGCATTTAAAGTAAGGAAATGGTGGTTTTTGCACAGTCTGACGGACGGTTTTGATATCCAGCGTTTCTATGAGGTACGAATAGATATGCTGTGATCATCTAGTGTTAGTCACTGGTCTTATATTTCTATTTATACCCTTTTGAATATAACCCTATTTTATAATCAAGGTCTGCAATAGTAGACTTCGTCCAATGATTTTGGAACCTTGCTTTACTCATGGCATTCAAATACTTTCTTGCTTTATCGTAATTATATATTTGATATTTATGATCAATCAATAAATAGATACCATTTTTAAGTAGCCTAACATCATAAATACCTATGTTTATTAATCTATCAACTACTTCAATCGCCTTTCGATAATCTTTTAAGTTTTCATTATATGTCCTGAACAATCCATTATAAGATTGCACATTTTTCTTGTGTAATCGAATAGCCAATTCAAACATTTCAATAGCTGGCTTGTGCTTAAGATTTAATCGTAAAGCATTTCCATATTCTGTTTTAATAAATGGATTAGATTTATCTAACTGATTGGCTCGTTTAAAAATTTGTTCGGCTAAGGTATAATCTTTGTGCCTTATCAAACACTTACCTTTATACAAAAGCGCTTGACTATTTTCGGGTTCTTGTTTTAATTTCTTATCAAAAAGGACTAAAGCCTCTTTGTATTGCTTTTGCTGAAACAAGACCATACCTTTATACTGTAGCGCTTGAATATTTTCGGGTTCTAACCATAAAAGCCAGTCACATAATCGAATACAAGAAAGGAAGTTTTGTGCTTTGTATTCTATTTGGCAAAGTTGAAAAATAGCATAAGTGTTATCTAAAGCAGCTAATTGCTCAAAGATATTTTCCGCTTCTTTTTCTTTGAGGAAGTATTTATAAGCATAAGCCTTACTAAATAGCAATATTTCGTTAGTAGGGTCTAACTCAAGTCCCCTTTCTAAAACACTAAAACACTGTTCTTCTTGTTCTCTGAACATGTGTAATCGACTTAACTCATTATAAGTAGCGAAATCAAGCGGCTTTCTACGTTGACGCTCCTTTAATCGAGCAATGCTTCCATCAATATTTGAATTAATGAGATTTTTAATACTGTTGCCTAAAAAAACAGAGTTTGTTGACTTTATAAATACTTCGTACGCTTCGCTTTCTGAATTTTGAAAGTGATAAAGTGCATTGTTGAAAGCTACCATGTCTTCGTACTCAGTAGCTTGAGCTATTTTTTGAAAAAACTGGGCGGCAATATAGTGGACGTTTGGTCTATCACCCGCTTTTTTTCGTAATAACTCTCTAATAAGAGGATGTAAGTTATATGTTCTAAGTTTACCTCGAGTAAGGGTTTGTATGAAATGTTTTCTTCTAATCAAGGATTGAAGATTATCTGTATTGAAACCGGGAAGTTGCTTTAATAAAAGACTTGAAACTTGTCCTAGCATTAAAGAGAAATTAAGCAAGAATTCTTTTTCTGTTCCTTTTTCTTTTTTTAGAACAGTATCTAAAAGCTTTGAAATAAAAATTTTCCCTTCTCTATCCTCTTCAAAATTCCATGTATCAAGTGCATCTACATCAAAGTCATTATAAATATCTTCATCGGAATAATTAACGATAATCTGAGAAATCAACGGATGTCCTTTTGATACTTCCCATAACTTTTCTTCATAAGGGATGAAGGCTCTATCTCCAATAGATTTAAAGCGAATGAATTCTGTAAGGAACTGACGATGTTCTTCTCTACCTAGATATTCAATGTGGATTTTGGGTAAGGTATAGGATGCCGAAACATAAATCTCTGGCAAGGCTCTTGAAATCAGTATAATTTTCCCTTGGCTAACCGAAGCTAATTTTAGTAATGTACTTTGTAAAGTAACATCGTCCTCGATTTCATAAAAATCATCAATGATAATACATTCTTTGATTTGTTGAATACCATCAATAAAATCTTGATTTATCCAACTAGTGTTTTGTTCTTCAATATTTGAAAGACCGAGTTGATATGCTAACCCTTTAATATTGGACGAAGGCGTTAATCGTATATAAACAAAAGGAATTTTAAGCTCTTCTATGACACTTTTAACTAAGTGAGATTTTCCAATACCGCCAATTCCATAGATGAAAATGAAGTGCAAATCATTGGTCAAAAAATTGGTTAGTACAGTTTTGGGTGTTGTTCGACCGATATATTGGTGATTGTAAATTTCAAATGGCTCAGAGTGTGTTGTTCTTTTGACTGGTGTTGTATCGTCTGATGGCTGTAGTTGGTCTTGGTCTTTTTCAATTGCTGTTTGCCAAATTGTATTTTTCTTATGATACGCAATATTTTGTTCATAAAAAGAGGTGAAATACTCTTTGAAACACAAGGAAGGGATAACCAAAGCATTTCGTTTGTGTTCCTTTAGCCAATATACTACACCTAAAAAACAATTTCTTGTGGTGTTCCAAAGCGGTGTGCCACTACTACCTTGATTTATTAGATCATCTTCAATTCTATAAACAGCTTTTGTTTTGTGATTAGCTTGTTCTATTATATCTGATCGAATAGGTGCGCCATCTACGTAGTCTTTATTATATGTATAGCCCCAAACTTCGTCATCTATATTTATATTAAATAACGCCAAAGGAATACATTGCTTGCCCAAATCAAATGTTACATTGATACAAATCAAATCTAAATCTTTGACAGTAAATGTATTTTGAGGGTTTAAAGTTATAGGAAAATCGTGTTCTTGAATTTTAAACTTTTGGATAGAATGTTTTTCATTATAGAAGACATGATAGCAAGAGACTAATACATTAGGTAAAATGAAAAAGCCTGTACCAATAAAAGTTCCATCATTACTATAAATCTTAGTGGTACTCTGGATCATTAATTTTTGACACTCAGTTCTTTCAAGTAGTTGTGTCATGAATTTTTATTCTCTTTACTGAAATCCCATTCTAACTTAATCTTTACTCCACCTTTCCCAGAAGCATCACAAATTTTTGAAAGAATATCACCACTTTTCTTTTCTAATTCTAAAGAAAACTCAATACTTGCTTTATCTGGTGCAGCAGCCTGAATTTGTTTTTTTATGTCTTTCGCTAAACTTTTTATCACTCCAAATGCTTTTTCAGCAGCAATGGATAATCCTTGTACAGTAACAGGGCCATCATGAGTAGAGTCATCCGAGTACTCCATCAATATAACTGTGCCGTCAGACAAAATTACTTTAATACTCTTTTCTTTATTATCACTATCACTAAACATATTCATTTTTTTAGGTAAACATTTATTTTTCTAGTTTGAGTCCTGGTTTGTTTTCGACTTGTGACTAACGGTCCATGATATCTCGCGTCTCTAAGAGGTACGAGTAGATATGCGATGATATCTATTGTTAGCCTTTCGTTATTTATTTAATTCGTTTTCAATCATTTTCAAAGTCATTTCAATTTCATTCTTGGTTGGAATCATTCCAACATACAATAATATTTCTCCGAAATGTTTAAATGTCTTAAATGTTGATAAGTACTCTTTATCTGCTCTCAATTTACTAATCTCATTTATGACCATCGGTTTAATATAGTTTAACTCATCCAAGTATTTTATAGATTTTGGGATCAGATGTTCTTTGAACATCATTTCCTGATTAGCGTCAAATCTTAAATAATGTGGGTAGGTAATATTATATAATTTGGAAATTTGATTTCTTAAGGAGTCATTCGAAATATTTCGCATTCCTATTTGTTTTAGAGTTTCATAAGGACCTTGGTATGCTGCAAAATATGTGCTAGTTAAAGATTCTCGCAAATGTGTTGAAAGCGTATCATTATACTCGTCATTGCTCTCAATCCAGTCTATTATTATTTGTCGACTAAGATCCCTTCTTTTGTTGCTTTTAATATTCTCATTCACATCATTCAGGTCTTTTCTTAAACTATTTTGTACTTCTATTAATAAGTCTTGCTCTAAAACTCTTGTTTTACTTTTATCATTCCATTTATTTACTTGAAAAGCTAATAGAATTCCTATCATCACTAATAGAATTTCTCCGATTGCATAAATC
>CALIIW010000058.1 GCA_938018185.1 uncultured Saprospiraceae bacterium | reverse complement strand
TCAAGACAAGGGAGTTCTTGGTAAGATTCTTTATAGTCTGTAGATGGAATGGCACGAACTATCTTTCCTATGTTTTTAATTAGTAGCATGCCTCAAAAGTAAAAACATATAAGGACTTATAAGAGAGATATAAGAAGAATATAAGCGCTTCTCTTATTATGGTCTTATATGCTTTAAAACAATTTCAGTTTAAAAATATCTACAAATTTACTCAAGAAAGTAAAAGTGCTTATCTTCCTATTAAGCTTCTGTTCTAATTTTGGCACCAAGGTGATCAGTTCTTTTGCGTATGGCTTGCTAGCCAATTTGCCAATCATCAGCAATTTCTCTGCAGGATCAAAATCGGAGGTCCAATTGTTTAGATTTTTCATGATCGCATCAATCTCTGGCTTATTCTGCTTAGAAAAGGTCTTTATGTGTTTGACAGAATTCTTAACCTTGCCGTAATTTAAGGCTTCTTTGATTACTTGCACATAGCTTTCTGCCAGCATATCCATCTGCCTAGAAGGATCATCATTAAATGATAAAGCTTTGTTTAAATTCACTTTGTGCGAACTCATGGATTGAGCCATCTTTGAGCTAGAACAAGAAATTAATATGAAAAGAGAAGAAAAGATTAAAATGAAATGAACGATTTTCATAATAAATGGATTTGTGTTTAGTCAACTAAATTTATATTTAGCAAAGCTAACAAAAAAGTGAAGTGCTAAAGAATCGTCCAAAAGTTAAATTAAAATTTTACTTCATCCTGTAGCGCCTTCACATGACTTTTTGTGGCTTATCTGTTATTGATTGATCCTAAATCAGATAAGTGTCTTTAAGATTATTTTTTTAGGTCTTAGATGACTAAGAAAGTTTCGTTTTATTCGTTTTCAAATCTATAGGCAACATAAAATTCGTAGCCAAAGCCTAGGTCCATACCTAAGGTTCCCATGTTATAAGTTGCCTTTGTTCCAATTCTCATTGTTCCGTCTTTGAAAAATCCTTGCTTCAATATTACGCCAGCTTGAAGAGAAAATTCTTGACTCAGTGAAAGGTTAAGACCTGCCCAAAACGCATCTTGCTTTTCGAGTAGGACACCAAAATTCATATCCGTCAAATTTTTAGAAGCATAATTTACCCAAATACTTGGTTCAATTAATAAATCTTGATTGGCCAAAAAGGTAAATCCCAAAATACCGTTGGCATGTATGTCTCTTCTAATATTTAAAGCTGTTCCATCTGTATCAAAAATCAAATCAGTACTCAGTAGTTGGTTTGACCCTATTCCAATATAGAAGCCATTATTATAAAATCTTTCTTTTTCGGAAATATAAAACAGTCCAAAACCTGCATTAGGAATAAGACTTGCTACTTCATCATTAGGCAATAAAACATCAGAAGCATCTCCAACCATTATACGATCAGAATTGATGTGATACTCTCCCATAGAGCCCATTATTCCTATAGACAATCTATCGTCCTTAAATAGATTTAAAGGCAGTTGGTAATTGTAAGTAAAGCTGATTGAATTAAATTGAATTGGATGGGTATTATCATGTGTGATAAAAACACCTGCACTCATGTTCTTATCCACAAAAGGATACTGAAAAGAAACGATTGCTGTTTTTGGCGCATCTTGAAATCCAAGCCATTGTTGCTTGTAGGTAGCCCCTAATTCCCAATAAGTTCTAACAGCAGTCATAGCGGGATTCCACACAAAAGAATTTCCTTCAAAGGTAGAACGCTCCGGAAGTTGTTGTGAAAACAACTGGATGGAGAAAAAAACAAATAAAACGCTTAGTAGGTTTTTCATAAAAATTTATTTTGCCTAGAAGTTTTTTAACAACTTCTTTACTAAACCAGTCTGTAAAAACAGACTGGCATAAATAGTAAACATAAACACATAGTCAAAGAAACTATTTCTTAAGGTGTTATCTTTGGAACAATTTAAAAACAGGTGTAATTCACACCGAAGTGTGAATTACACACCTGATTTACATTAAGTTTATCCCCTTACTCTTTAATTATCGTCAAGGTTTGTTTGATGGTCTGGTCTTCTCTAAATGCGAGGGTATAATAATAAGTACCCGCTGGGAGCTCTTCCCCATTGTAGTGTCCAGTAAACCGCTCATCATCCAATTGATAATCTATTTTTTCGTAAATCAATTTTCCCCATCTATTGAAAATCTTTAGGGTATTGATTCCATATTTTTCTATATTTCCTTCAAAGAACAATTCATCATTTACACCATCACCGTTTGGAGTGATTATATTGACCGCCTTTATAAATTCTGATGCATTTCCTGCTATAAAAACCCTTACATCGTCAAAGGTGGTGCATTCGTTTTCGTCGATGATCATAACTCTATAAACTGTGCTATCTAGCGGAGAGGAAATAGGATTAGGAATGTCATACAAGTTCAATTCATATTCTCCTCCTAGCCAATAATAGAATTCTCCTCCACTTGCACTAAGCTGTACCTGCTCTCCTTTTCGTATACATACATCTGGTCCAGCGTTTGCATAAATATCAAAAACTTCAACCGTTATTTCTACCTCATCGGCACCACATTCCCCTTCTGAACTTACCGTATAAGTTGTAGTTTCTGCCGGGTTTGCAATTACTCTTGACCCTTCAATTTCATTTAAGGAGCCATTTGGATCGGTCCAATTATATTCTGTTCCTCCTTCCACAAATAATTCAATGGAGTCATTTGGACATACAATTAAATTTTCTTGCTCAAATAAGATGGCAATAGAAGAAATAAAGTTTACTGCAATAGAATCAGTTGCTGTACAACCAAATTCATCAGTCACAACTAAAACATACTCGGCAGATTCATTCACTTCTATTTCAGGACCGGTTTCACCATTTGACCAAACGTATTCATCGTAGGCACCTCCGTCCAATATTACTGTCTCTCCTATACAAGCTTCTACATCATCTCCTAAATTTAAGCCGACTTCACTTGAACCAGAATCTATGTCAAATACCGTTTCAAGGCTGCACCCATTAGAATCTGTGATAATTAGTTCATAAGAACCTGAAGCTAGATTTTCAATCAATGATTGTGCATATAAAATGCCGTTTCCAATATCATAAGAATATGGTGGTGTACCGCCTTGAACATCTATTAGCACGGTTCCTGTACTCGAAGAACAAGCAGCTGCAGAACTTTCAATTTCTAAAATGCTCATTTCTGCCAAAGGTTGATTAATATTATAAACTTCTTCAAAAACAATGTTGCCATCCATATCCGTCACTACAAGATTGTATGAACCAGATTCTAAATCCGTTAAATCTATTTGATCTGATGTAAAGCCGTTTGGCCCTGTCCAATTGTAAATCAAATCTTCCATATTAGTTTCAACATCTAAAGCTATTGATCCAGAAAAATCTCCTGCACAAGCAACCTCTTCAAGTTGAAAAGAACTTATCGAAAACATTTCTTTAATTGGATCTTCATCGACAATTGTAACTGATCCATCTATTGCATCAAACTCAATTTCCTTAAAAATACCCGGCTCATCTGTAGCTTGAAAAATTTGCACCTCTAAAGAATCACCAGCCATACTCAATGGGGTCGAATCTCCGATTTTGCCAAGAGTCTTAAAATTTAATTTTAGAAAGGATTTCCAATTTTCCATGGACTCTCCTATTCCATCAATATCAAACCAAGAAATTCTTATAGTGCCTTCCTCAGCGAAAGTGGTTCCAACAGCAACAAAATCCAAATCAGAAATTTCTGAATCTTCATAGGCTATAATACTTGGATCCCAATGAACTGAGAATTGTATACTCACCATTTCTTCAAATGATGCTGTGGTCATTTCGAGACTAAAAGTCTCATCTTCTTGAACCTCTATATGAGGAATTTTTATTGTTAAACTTTGCCCAAATGCATGGCTAAGAGCACATAGGCATAGGCAGAAAATTGCTATGAGATGCTTCATCGTTTATGTTATGCTTTACTATTATATTTCGGTCTCAGGAAAAAATTAAAAGCTAAGTAAAGTGTAGCTTTCGCTACACCTTACTCGCTATCCCAATAACCAGTTTTAATCTATTACTATCATACTTCTAGTCTCACTAAATGGACCAGCTTTTAGAGTGTAATGGAATACGCCTGTTCCAATGTCTTGCTTTGAAACAACAATTTCATTTCTACCTCTTTTGTAAAGGGCAGTTTTTGTAAGAACAACTTCCCCTAAGTTATTATGTATGATAAATTCTGCTTCCATTTCCTTTGGCAATTCAAAACCAATTTTACTTTCATTGTGGAATGGATTCGGAGTATTTTGATCTACTTTAAAATTAGACACATCAACAACTTCTACCGCAGTAGTCGTCGGCTCTATAAAGTCTAAGGTAATGTCAAGTTTTTCTAATGCAATATTATGTGCCTCAGATAGTAAGTTGTGAGAATCAATTCCAAATAGACTTGAAATATTTTCAAGGTCTGACTTTGCTCTGAATCTAATAGTCATTAACTCTTCTGTTGCATCTATAGTCAATGCCTCACCGTCTAAGCTAAACCAACTTGCTCTAATATCACCTACAGCTGCATTGCTTGTTCCAACAGCTGTTGAAGCCAACTTACTATTTGCTGGAGAAACTACCTCTACAAATTCTAGAGAATTAAAATCAAATGATAAACCAAATTGATAAGAAACGATGTCAATAAAGTTTTCTGATTTAATTTTAAACTCAACGATATCTCCTTCTTTTACTTCTTGTTCTTCAGCAATCAAATTTAATGCACCAGCTGATCTACCGTTATCTTCTCCATCAAAATTATGAGGATTAGCATGCCCCAATATATCTCCAACTTTAACACCTACGAAGTTTGAGATCGTGTCACCCATCACCATCATCGTATCATGATTGAAATATGGGAATACGTTGTATGAATCAAAATCAATTGGCATAGACCCAGTTTCACTTACAAATACCCATGATGGACAGAAATCAAGATTGTCATTCGTTCCGATAATCAATTGTTGTAAAATGAATAAATCTAAAGTTGTAAAGCTTTCACTACAGTTTGCATCACCTGCAATAACTTGGTATGGCGAAACGATCTCTACTGGATCCATTCCAAGAATGAATCTTTGTCCTACAAACAATGCGTAAGTTGACAATCCATTTTCATCATTGAAATCTCTTTCTGGTTCAATCGTATACATGTCGCCTGTAGGTATGTTTGGCTCCATATAGTATCCGTTCTCATCAGTCATCTGCATTTCATTATATCCAGGAGCAGCAATATACATTTCTGTATCTTTTATTCCATCTCCCCAATAAGTTCTGACTGTACCAGATATTCTTGCAGATGCATCAACTGTAATAACACCTTTTAGACAAGCATGATCCATTGTAGTTGGTACATCATCAATGATGGTTCCTAGTTCTACTCTTAAAGGATCTTCTACTATTTCTATGGTACTACTCGTACCTGTTGGACCAGTTATTAAAACTTCAACACAAAACAGTGTTTCTCCATCTTTTACTTCAATTCCTTTTCCATTATTATCATAGTAATTGAATGTCTTATTGTTTGCAAAATAGGTAGGAGAAATAGCTCCAGGAGTCACACCAACAATTTGACATACCTCAGGGTCTCCAACATTTAATGATCCTGCAAAAGAAACTATCAAATCACAATTTGATACAATTACTGGAACACAGATTGTTGAACCTGTACTTCCTGATCCATTTTCTACATCAATAATTACGATATCGTCTGGAATGCTGATAACCAAATCTTGGCAGTAAGTATCCATCCCACAAGCATTTGAAACTGTAAGACAAACAGTATAAGTCCCTTCTTCACAGAAATTATGTATTGGGCTTATTGCATTAGATATTTCACCATCTCCAAAGTCCCAGAAGTAAGTTCCTGACGAACTATTATTATTAAATGAAATATTCACATTTGAACCTTCATATCCAAACGATGCATAAGGGCTACCGTCAGAATTTGATATGGTTTGATTTATTACTTCTTGACAATCTGCATCAGCAATTGTAATGGAATAATTACCTGAAGGTAAACCTGTAATGTTATAGGTATTACTTCCAGTGCTTACTGAATTTGATACAGGACCAGACCAGCTGATTGTATAATCAGGATTGCCACTATTTATATTAATATTAATAGAACCATCATCATTTCCACAAGATCCATTGTTGCTAGAGGAATTCACATCTAGAGCAAAAGAACCACCAACAATTACAGTTTCATTTGAAGAACACCCATCACCTGAATTCACATTTACAGAATAACTTCCAGGGAGTAGGTTTGAGATTACAAAGTTAGATCCTGTTGCAGTTGCTGATCCATTAGCTGAACCTGTCCAGTTTATAAGCTGGCCACTTGTTCCTGCTGTAAAATTCAAAGTAATTGAACCTGCAGCACCGCAAGAAGCATTCGTAGTAGCTGTTGTAAATCCTGCATTGGTAGCTGAGCCTCCTACTGTAAAGGACTTACTTCTAGAAGCACATCCATTACCTTCTGTAACTGTTATCTCATAAGTACCTGGTGATAAATTACCTAGCGTATGAGTATTAGTGTTTGAAATTTGTGAGCCATTAGATGCTCCAGTCCAAGCAATGGTGTAGTCCGGTGTTCCTTCAGCAAAAACTAAGTTTATAGAACCTGCTCCATTACAACTTGCATCAATAACAGTTCCTTCAAAATCCCATCCTGCTATTCCGTTTTCATCAATGTTCAATACCTTAACAATAGAACATGAGGTCGCGTCAGTTAAGGTTACGGAATAAGTACCTGGTGAAAGCTGAGAAATATCATACAAGTTATTGCTCGTTGTATAAGTACCAGTGTGAGGACCTGACCAATCTATTGTATAGGGTGCAGTTCCACTAAATACGTTTAACCATATTCCTCCTCCTATGGAACAATAAGAATTTGAAGGCATAATAGATGCATCAAGATTTCCTGAGCCACCATTAACGGTAACCGTTTGTACGTCATTGCAACCATTGTTATCTGTAACTACAACTACATAAGTACCTGCTGCAAGATTATTAATTGTTTCGTTTACATTAGATGTATTAAACACGCTACCTGCACCATTAGGTCCTGACCAGTCAATAGTGTAGACTGGTGTTCCTCCTGTTATACTAATCCAGAGGTTTCCACTTACAGAGCAAGCAGCATCTGAAGCTGTAACATTAAGTGAAATCCCAGGCAAGGTATTGATGTCAATACTTTGTGTAGAACTACAGCCATTGGAGTCGGAAACTGTGATGGAGTAAGTTCCATCAGAAAGGTCTTCGATGTTCATGGTAGAATTGTTCGTAGTGGTTGTCCCAGTTTCGGGGCCGCTCCAATCAACGGTGTAGTCTGGTGTTCCCCCTGATATGTTCAGGATTATGTTAGGGGTTTGACCACAAGATCCGTATGTTGCTGTAGCACTAACATTCAGTGTACTCACTGAATTATCTATTGTAATATATTCTGTATCAACGCAATTATCCATGTCTTCCACTTCAATGGTATAAGCACCATCAGAAAGGTTATCAAAGATCAAGGTTGAGTTTGAAGTCGTTTGTGTTGCAGGACTTGGTCCAGACAAGGTAACAGCATATTCTGGTGAACCACCAACTATTCCTACTGCTATTTCTCCTCCTTGTCCGCAAATTCCATTTGTTCCAGTTACACCTATACTTAAGGAGTTTCCTGCATTGTTAATTTCAATGTTTTTATGATAAGTACATCCATTTGCATCTTCGATTTGGATAGAATAATTTCCTGAAGCCAAATCACTAATGACCGTATTATTTTGTTGAGTCGTTGTTGAACCTGGGCTTGCTCCGTTCCAAGTTATTGTAAAATCAGGATCTCCAGAACTTACATTTACTGTGAATGATCCGGTAGTACCACAAGCTCCATTAGAACCGATAATCGTAGCAGCAAGGTTTCCACCTGAGCCGTTAATAACAGCCGTAATTTGAGTAGAACATCCATTGGCATCCATTACCATAATATTGTATTGACCAACATTAAGATTAGGGATGGTGAAATTGTTTGAAGCAGAATTTCCATTACCGTTTGTAGCTCCAGTCCAACTAATAGTATATGGTGTAACCCCACCTGCAAGACTTAGATCTATGTAACCCAAATCTCCACATCCTGCATTAGGCGCATTTGCTTGAACTATGATATTAGAACCAACATCACCAATTACAAAAGTATGTGTCCCTTTACATCCATTAGAATCTTTTACTACAACCGTGTAATTTCCTGTAGTCAAATTATTCGCTGAATAAGTATTTGTTGTACTTGTGCTGTTAGAAGGAACAGGTCCTGCAATATCTACCAAAAATGGTGCAGTACCGCCAGCTATAGAAATGGCTACAGAACCAGGTGTATCACAATTTGCATTTACCGGTACGGAGCTGATATTAATATTTGAGCCGCCATCATTTATCGTGACCAGCGCATTATCTATACAACCGTTGGTATCAGTGATGGTGATATTATAAACTCCCATTCCCAATCCAGTAATTTCGTATGAATTTGTTGCAGTAGCGGCTGTGCCACCACCTGTCCAAGCAATACTATATGGTCCTGATCCACCAGCTATGTCTAACCAGATTGCACCATTAAGTCCACAAGAAGCATCGCTACCAGTCGCTGTTAATACAAGATCAGAACCTGCATCATCTATGTATACATTATCAGAAACTACACATTTATTTGCATCGATTACTGTTATTGTATACGAACCTTCTGGAGCATCTAAGATTTCATAATTAGATCCAAAGACAGAACCTGATCCTGAAATTGGCCCTGCCCAGTTTACGTCAAATGGCCCTGTACCTCCTGTTATGTCAACCCAAATTCCTCCGTTGGTATTACAATTTGCATCTAGATGAGAAAGATCAATGGCTAAATCACAAGTTGCCTCAATACAAATTACGACTGTATCTGAACAACAAGTTTCCTTGTCATTTATTATTAAAGTTTGATACCCTTTTTCATCTGGAACATCTATTTCAAATCCAAGCGCAACACCAGTAAAGTTGGTCTGCATGGTAGATTCTACACCTGAAGCTATATGCGTAGCTACAATTGGTCCATAACCAGCTGACGCATTTCCTCCAGTTATTGAACTAAACATTGGGTCGTTAAACCAAGCACCCGTTGGGTCCCAAACATTCATCGAATCTGCTAGATCATTCATGTCATTTACCGTTCCTGAAAACACATTACCACCTACTGTCCATGAATCAATATGATATGGTCCAGCAGCTCCTTGTCCAAATAATACAAAGTAAGCGTACGATACCAATGAGTCAACATCACATGCTTTCACTGGCAATACATAAGGAGATCCATTTAATATGATCTCATAAGCACTGTTATCCAAAAATGGAATTGGTGTACAGACACTGATGTCTGGTCCAGCAGGAAAGAATAAAGTATCCGCTGCATATATATCAGGACAGTTACAATCATTTCCAATAATAGCCAAATCCGTTGCAGTACATCCTTGGGCATCTGTAACTGTAACTGAATATGCACCTGGTGCTACATCCCAAATACCATCAGTAGTAGAGACACTTGGATTCCAGTCATAAGTATAAGGTCCACTTCCTCCATTGACTGTCAATACTGCTTCACCACCATCACAGCAGCTTGCATTAATGATTGTCAATTCTATATCTATGTCTGAAGGCATGTTCATTATTTCAAATCCCTTCGTATCCTGACAACCATTGCTATCAGAAATAGTAAGGTCATACCAACCTGTAGGTAAATCTATTATACTAAAAGAACCATTTGAAGAAGTTCCATTGCCTGAAGCTTGTCCAGCCCAATTGATGGCATAAGTTCCAGTTCCAAATGTCAAGTTCACAGTACCAGTTCCACCACATACACCATGTACTACAGCAGCTGTACAATCAACAGTCGCTGTTTCATCAACAAGAGTTATTGTTCCAGTATCTGAACATCCATTTGCTCCAGTTACTGTAACTGCATAATCTCCAGCACAAGCATTAGGAATGGTAAAACTTGCAGTACTACTAGTCGTGTTTCCTGGATTACATCCTGTCCATACAATTGTATAAGGTGCATTTCCTCCAGTAATCCATACTTCTACATTCCCTTGGGTAGAACAAACAGGATTCATTCCATTAAGACTTATATCTAAATCACCACCATCGTTATTTAATTCTTGAGTTAAAACCTTCTCACAGCCTTTACAGTCTGTGATAGTAATCTTATATGTTCCTGATGGTGCATTGTTAATTCCATAAATAGTACTGCTTGTTGTTGTAGAACCCGTCAAAGGACCATCCCAAGCAATTGTATAATCAGCACATCCGTCATGGATACTAATTGTAATTTCTCCATTGTTTCCACAAGTACCTGGCCATACGCTAGAACTTGCATCAAGACTGCCTCCTGAGTTGTCAATAACAACTGTTACCCAAGCACCACAACCATACTTATCTAAGATTTCAAAGTTGTAAGTACCAGAAGCAAGATTTGGAATATTAACTGTTGAACTATTTGAGGTAGTGGATCCAATAGCAGCTCCATCCCAAGTAATCGTATATGGTGCCGTACCATTTGTGATCGTTAATTCAACTGAACCAAGTTCGCCACATTCACCATTATTTGGCCACGCACTTGCATTTATATCGCTGATGTGAACATTAATTGTTACTTCAGTCATGTAGGTACAATTATGCTTATCTGTAACATTTATCCAATATGTTCCTCCAGGTAAATCTGGAATATCATAACTATTATTAATTGTGGTTGCAGTTCCCATTGCAGGACCCGACCATTCTATTGTATAAGGTCCTTCTCCATCATTAATATCAATCCAGACCGAGCCATTTTCACAATAGCCATCTGTAACTGTAGTAGTTACATCTAAATTTGAAGATGAATTATCTATAGAAACAACTTGATAATCTGAACACCAGTTTGCATCCATAACAGTTACAGAGTAATTGCCTGACGGCAAATCAGTAACTGTGTATGATGGATTTGATGTTGTTATTGATCCAGAAGAAGCACCAGTCCAAGAAATTATGTAGTTCGGATTTCCATTAGAAACATTTATTGTCATGGAACCATTTTGTCCACAGATTCCTGATTCTGCAACAACATCAATATCTATATCCTCGTCTTCGATAACAAAAACCATTTCGTCTGAACACCAGTTGCAATCTTCTACTCTTACAGTATAAGTACCACCTGGCAAATTAGGAATATAAAATCCTGAACTATTAGTTGTTGCTGATCCTGAAACTGGTCCAGTGACTAAAACTGTATAAGTCGCACAACCATTTTCAACATTAATATGGATAGCTCCAGGTTGCTCACACTTTGCATGATCAACATAACCATCAATATGGAAATTGTTATTGTTTTGATCGATTGTAAAAGTCTTTGAAACAGAACAACCAAATTTATCTATAATATAAATGGTATAATCACCCGCAGGTAATGCATTAATTGTAAAGGAGTTTCCTGTCGCTGTAGCTGTTCCAGAAACTGGTCCTGACAGGTGTATTGTATAAGGAGCAGAGCCACCAGATACATTAACTGAAATAGATCCTTTCATACTACAGAATGCATCTGTAGTTGTAATCTCTGCCCATAATTGTGAGCCATTATCTTTTATTTCTATAACCTCAGTATCATAACATCCATTCGAGTCTTTTTTCTTCACAGTGTAAACACCAGGAGGTAAGTTAGATATCGTACAAGAGTTTAAATAAGTTGGAAAACTTCCAGATACTGGTCCCGTCCAAGAAACAATAAATCCTGGTGTACCTCCTGTTGAAGTACAGGTAAAAGAACCAGTACTTTGACCACAATTTGACCCTGAAGAAGTAACCACCATGTCAAGATCACATGATGTTGGACAATTAACCAATAGATTATAATCGCAGGCAGCTCCATTGTAGCCATCAACGACTACATAGTAAGTGCCAGGCTGTAGATAGGCACTGATGTGTTCAGGGCTAGCTCCAGGATTTGTACTGTATTCTATACATGCACCTCTATCGCATGAGCTCAAAAGAAACAATTCTAAATTGCAGGACATATTTGTCAAGCTGATATCTACATTTCCAGTAGTAGTTGTTGTAAAGTGATGTACTACTTCCGGGCCGTTGTTTTCTACATTGATATGATTTGGACATCCATATAGAGATACATCATCATGTCCATGGATATTGTTATAGTTGAAAGGATGACCACAAGTCAAAGCCTTTGAATCTCCACAATATAAATAACCACAACTAACTTCTAATTTGTAATCACCTTGATAAGAAGGTAACAAACCATCTACAACTATATAGTAAGTACCGATAGGTGCATTTGGATATACGATTCCTTCATTATTTGATGAAGTATTTGACTGTGTACTTGAAGCTATACAAGTTAAGTTCTGACAGTCTCCAGTTAGCAAGAATATATCTAAATTAATGTTTGGAGTAATTATTTCTAAACCAATTTGCAAGTCACCAGCTTGATCTTTATTGATCACATAAACCTTATCTGGTGCTTTGTATTTAGTACCACTATTCCAGTAATATTCTTCAATATCATTTCCTGCCCCTACATTTGTTTCGTTGGCAAGAAAATCTCCACAAGCAATAGGGCAAGCTCCATTGCACCAAGGACCAGTTGTTCCTGAACTAGCTGAACCACATGCACCAGGTGTGTAAGTCATAACTCCAGCTGCATCTGCAAAACAAGCGTTTGAATAAGTTCTACCATTACAACCACATACAGGATCATAAGTATTAACACATGAAGGAGTTGCATCCATTTTGGCAGGATCAATACAAGTATTATCACATGAACCTGTTGTGTAATAAGTAATACCTGAAGCTTGCGCCACACAAGCGTTATTATATGTCACTCCATTACAACCACATACTGGTGCAATGTCAGGAGGGCAATTTGAAACTAGCTCTCCTGTATTTACATTTAATTCAACCCCACCAGAAGTCTCAATATACATTGGGTCATAGCAGGAGGATGCATTATCACAAACACCTGGTATAAAGCTTACAACACCTGCTCTTTCTGCTTCACAAGCATTTAGATATGTTTCATTATTACAACCACATACAGGAGAGTAATCACTCTCGCATTCTCTAACATTGTATATATCCATTTGATCTGCAATGATACAATCACCAAAGCAAACACCCGGAGTATAACTCTCAATACCGTCTGCTCTCGCGAAACAAGCATTTTGATAAGTAATTCCATTAGAACCACAAACCGGCTCATAGTTATCAGGACAATTATTTGAATCGGAAGATCTTGCATTAGCCGTTATCTCAACTTCAAATGTTGTTTCACTTCCTAAATACATAGAATATGAATTCATATTAAAATCAATCAATCTGACACTATCAATAGTAACTTCCATTGTATCGACTACATATGGATCCAATAAATCATCTTCGATGATAAAATCCAATGTTCCTATGCTACCAAAGCCCGCTGAAGCATTTATTTGATTTGTTCTTGTTAAACCAATTTGTACCGTTTTATTTGTCGTGTCTGTATAAACAAGATTCATGGAATTATTCATTCCATCATCAACAAATGATGTTGCGTTTTGATTGAAGGTAGGAAGCGAAGTACTTTTTAAAAATGGCTTGTCATAACTAACATTAATAACGATACCATAAAAATCAGAAATATCAATAGACGCATCTCCTAATTCGATATCTACTGAAAGTGTTTCTCCTTCATTCATAACAAGCTTGTCTGGTGTCATGGCAATTTCCGGATCAGTCCCTGAAACACCTGAAGCAAAACCATTCGTAGCATTTGTACCATTGGTGTGACTTAGACCCAAATTTGAAAGAATTGCGATCTCTGCATCATCTGCATCAATCACTCCATTTCCATCACAATCAGCAAATCCGATATTATCTCCGGTATCAGCAAAATCTGCTGCCCATGGAGTTGTTAGCGTCTGTGCTTGCCATTGTATAGATGGATTCGTTCTTAATGCTCCGGTCTCTCCAAATGCGGCACCTACATATAGTAGATCGACACAATTGACTTCACCATTATTGTCGGCGTCGCCTGGCCAAACCGATGAGGTTTGCGAGAAAATACTCGAAAAGAAAAAAACGAGTAAGAATGTAAAATATGTTCGGTTAAGGTTTTTCATCCTTTTTTTGTTTTTAATTTAACTGTTGGACTTTAATAACACTTCAAAAGTAACCACAGCTCCCTCCCAAAACAACTACATCTTTTTCCATTTTCCGAAAAATATTTTATTATCTTTAAATCTATATCAACAGGTACTTAAACCATAATACACTAATAACCAACTAATTAAACATACAACATATTATAATTATTTATATATGTATAGACGATTTTTCCGTCTTTTATTTTTTTAACAATGAGATTACATTCTATTATTTAAGAAAATATTATGATTAATAGTAAGCTGATTCAATTAATTCGGTGTCTAAGCCAGGAAGAAATGAAATCTTTGCTTGACTTTACCGCTTCTCCCTTCTTCAACAAAAAGCAGGAATTAATTCCTTTTAGTAAGTATTTAAAGGAAATCTACCCTGAGTTCAATGCTGAAAATTGCGACAAGAAGGTAATTTTTAAGCATTTATATAAGAATCAGGCTTATTCTGAAAAAAAGATAGGTTATCTAATGTCAGATATGACAAAAGTCCTGAACAAGTATTTAATACAGATTCAGAAAGACAGTCTAAATGCTAAAATCTTATTGGCCAAAGTACTTTCAAATAGAAGCCTCCATAAATTATATACTAAAGAAACAGAAAAGCTGGAGGCAGAATTCAATAATAACAATCAACAAGGCTTTGCTCATTATTATGCTAGATATCAACTTTATAATCTAAAACACAAATACTTTATAAAGCAGAACATCAGAAAAGATGATCAAAATGTCTATAAAACAAATCATAACCTTGATCTTTTCTATATTTCAAGAAAACTAAGAATCTACCTGGAGTTATTAAACCGAACCAAAGTACTTGGCAAACAGATTCAAACCAATGAATTCCAAATTATCCTGGAAACAGCAAAAAATAGATTTATACATGTCCCTATTGTAAAAGCATATTTAGAAACAATTGCCATGCATAGTCATGAGAAGAGTCTTCCTAATTATCTAAATCTAAAAAAAATCCTATTTGAAAACCAATATAATTTTTCAAAGGAAGAATTGGATGACTTCTATCGTTACACTATTAATTATTGCATGCAAAGAATAAATATTGATAAGAATTTTTATCAAAATGAAGCATTACAATTGTATGTACAAAATTTAAAATTTGGCAATCTTTATATCAACAATTACCTTTCTCAATGGACTTATAAAAATATCATCAAACTAGGAATACTCTCTGAGAAATATGAATGGACCATAAATTTAATTGAGGAATATATTGACAAAATACATCCTGATCAAAAACATAATGCCTTACATTTTAACTATGCGGAAATCTACTTTGCTAAAAAAGATTATGGTGGCGCGCAAAAACATTTGCTCCAAGTAGAATTTAAAGATGGGGAATTGGCATACAATGTAGGAACTAGACTGATGTTGATAAAGATTTTTTATAAGCAAGACGAAGAAGAAGCACTGCTTTCACAAATAGCAGCCTTCACAATATTTTTGAAACGAAATAAAGAACTTAAAGGAAAACGAAAGGCACAATTCCTAAACTTTTGTAATTTATGTGCTAAATTACTGCGACGGAATCCAAAGCATTTTGAAAACATCAAAGAAGAGATAAAAACAACCAAACCTTTGACAAATTCACAATGGTTATTGTCCGTTTATGAAGATCTCTATCCAAAAGTAATGAAAGAAAAAATTAAATTGAAACAAACAGTATGACAGATATCGGCTTTGAGAATAATCCGATCTTGATAGATCAGCTCCCACGTGCTGAAGAAGTTATTGTCAAAAAACCTAAGGCTAACTACCTCTATGTTTCTTTACTATCGAACGCCATTTTCCTTTTCATTATTGCCGTTTTCTTTATAGGCTCTTATGTTTTTGTATCACAAGAACATGCGGAAGATGTAGATTTAACTGTTGCAAAAACAGGTTTGATTCTTCTCTTTAGCCTCCTTGTTCTATATACTTTATTAATGGCTTTTTACAACTATAAATTAAGAGGATATGCCTTACGAGAAAATGATATCATCTATAAGAGCGGTGTTTTAACACAAACATTTACGACCATACCTTTTAATAGAGTACAACATTGCGAAATTAGCCAAGGTCCTATTGATAGACTTTTTAATCTTAATTCCTTGTTGATATATACTGCAGGAGGCCAAGGCTCAGACATTAAGATAGTCGGACTAGAACCCCTTGAAGCAAGTCAGCTAAAAGAATACATAGTCTCTTCCACTCTTTCAAGTTCAGAATTACAGCATGGAGAAGAAGAATGAAACGCATGATTGGTCTCATCCAAAACGACAATCTCCAGTTGCCATTGTTTTAATTCTTTTCAGAGTAGTCAAAATGCTATTGAGACAAGCTTGGCCATTTTTGTTGCTTTTCATATTCAATCAAAAAAATAAATCTGACAATATCTATACCTTAGCATTCACTGCCTTGGGTGTTTTATCTTCTGTGCTTTCAATCATATCGTATTTTAGATTTTACTACTTTATTGAGGGAGATGAACTTGTCATTAAAAAAGGACTGTTTAAAAAAACAAAATTGAATGTCCCGTTTGATAGAATCCAATCTATAAACTCTTCTCAAAACTTAGTTCATCGTTTTTTTAATGTAGTAAGTCTTGAAATGGATACTGCAGGATCAAAGGGCTCCGAAATTAAAATCAATGCTTTAAGCTTGGGTGAAGCTGAAGATTTAAAACAATACATTCTTGGAAAGAAACAGCTTTCGGACCAAACTAAAATTGTTTCCAAGCAAAGCGATTTAGTAAAAGCAGAACAAGTTGATCAAAAACTTTTACAACTTTCTATTTCAGATCTATTAAAAATTGGAATAGGTCAAAATCATTTAAGATCCTTAAGTTTAATTGCTCTATTTATTTTTGGGCTTGGCGAATATGCGGACATGCTTTTGGAACGAGAAGATTTTAAACAAATCGAAACCAATTTTATAAATATTCTCAGATCTTCTTTCATCTTTTTGGCAGTTATGACCATCCTATTATCATTTGTTTTGACTCTAATCCGAACAATAATAAAATACTATGACCTAAACTTTTTTGAAACCAATAAGGGCTTTAAGGTAATTAGTGGTTTATTTGATCGAAAAGAAAAATTTGCAGCTTTAAAGAAAATTCAATTGTTTAGATGGTCGATAAATCCAATAAGTAAATTGTTTGACCTCTATAATCTTTCCTTATCCCAAGCTTCAAGCGTACAAAGTTCAAGAGGCCAAACCCTGCAAGTACCTGGCTTATATCTTAATCAAATCCAGGATATAATCAAAACTTACTTTCCTGCTAGACAAAAATTGAAATTCTCAGAACATGGTATAAGCTGGAGGATAATAATTAAAAGAATGAACCTATATGGCTTTCTCCCTTTGATTATAATCACCATAGGCAGATACCTTAATAACAATTCGCATTCTTCATGGTTATTAGTTTGGCTACTAATTATCCTTGCAAGCAGCTACGTATATTGGAAAAAATGGAAATTTAAATTAAGTACAGAAGGACTAGAAACGCAATCAGGGATTTTTTCTACCTCATTCACTTTACTAAAATGGTACAAAGTACAAAGCATCATAATCAGGCAAAGCATCTTCCAAAAGAGACTTGGGTTTGCGGATATATATTTTTCTTCGGCAGGAGGAACTATCTCTATACCATATATCCCTTACAAGCAAGCATTACAAATTAAAAACTTTGTTTTATATAAGGTGGAAACCTCCAAAAAGTATTGGATGTAAAAATTCATTCTAGCACTAATGAACTTTTCAATTTAAATTAGCCTAGAATAATTTTAGGCTGTAGAATAATTATACGAGGTGGTTGTCGTATGCAATTTTGATCAAGCCAGCAATGTTACTCACACTAAGCTTTCTCATGATATTTTTTCTGTGTACACTAACAGTCTGATCACTGATGAAAAGTTCTTTTGCTATTTCTTTATTACTAAAAGCTTGAGAGATTAGCTTTAGGATTTCAATTTCTCTTTTAGTAAGATTGTATTTTTGAATGAATTTATCTTCAAATTTTCCTATGGTCTTATCTGCGTGAGTTGTATTTCCATTTTTGCTTTGGACCCCAACTAGATGCACGCCAATACCGATATAAGTTTTTCCTTTCAAAACTTCATCAATGGCATTTAATAACTCTTGAGGACCCGTATTTTTAAGAATGTAACCATCAACCCCTGCTTTGAAAGCAGATTTCACAAGTTTAGCTTCATCATACATAGTCAAGGCCACAATCTTCATATCCTTGTACGTATTTTTAATGGAATCTAAGACTTCGAGGCCATCACTTTCTGGCATATTCAAATCTAGCAAAAGAAGATCAGGGTAAGTCCTTTGCAAAATTGGCAAAAGCTCTTTCCCGTTTTCGGCCTCTCCCATAATTTGAAATTCAAAACGATCAGATCTTCTGAGAATATTTTTCAATCCTTCAGTGAATAATTGATGATCATCGGCGATTACAGTTCTTATCACAATTTAGAGTTTATGGTTTCACTATCAGTTCTTTCAGATAGTGTAAATAAATATGCAAACTAGATGCCATGAAAGCGGCAAACATAGTATTGATAAATCATACTTTTGATTTAGTGACGAAATAAACCTCACTAAACACCATACCATAATTTTATTGGGAACGTAAATGATTATTTCACCATAAGTAAAAACTTATGGGTCAATGAAATACGGGGGGATAACCCGTATGCAATCGGCTTGTATGTTCATGGTATAATCTTATTTGTTTTGCAACAAATAACTTTAACAAAGTACGAAAATTTTAAATGAAAACGAAAGACCTATCGACAATAGGTCAGTATTTTATTTAATATAAGGGGATAAGAGTAATTATCTGGAGGAAGATAATAGTCAAATGTATAAAACTTTTATCTAATATGAATACTAATTTAAAAAAAAAACATCAAATCTTGAGTGCTAATTTCATTCCTTGTTCGATTGCTCTTTTTGCATCTAACTCTTTGGCGACATCAGCTCCTCCTATTAAATGAAAGTTTTGTCCTGCTTCTATTAAGCCATGCTGCAATTCATTTAACGATTCTTGACCAGCACAAATTATTACGCTGTCAACTTTTAGAAGTTTCGATTTACCATCTACTAAAATATGCAAACCTTCATCATCGATCTTTTTGTATTCTACTAATGCCAACATATTCACTTTCCTTTTTCTCAAAGAAATTCGATGTATCCATCCTGTTGTCTTTCCTAAACGCGCGCCCAGTTTTCCTCTTGACCGCTGGAGCATAAAAATCTCCTTAGTTACTTTTGGCTCAGCAGCCTCTTTAATCCCTCCCGCTGAAGAGATCGTTTTGTCTATACCCCATTTGGCCTCAAAATTTTCTTCAACGTCATGTGTTATAAATTCAGCTACATCAAAACCTATTCCTCCTGCACCTATTATAGCTACCTTTTGACCTACTGCTTTATTATGTCTCAATACATCTATATAGGACAAAACCTTAGGGTGATCGATTCCTACAATGTTTAGTTTCCTTGGCAACACTCCTGTCGCCAAAATAACTTCATCAAATTTTCCAGCAATGATTTCTTCAGCACTCATTTTCTTATTTAAAAAGACCTTGACATTCCACTCCTTCAACATATTGTCAAAATATCTTAATGTCTCTTCAAACTCTCCTTTGCCAGGAATTTTCTTTGCCATATTAAACTGGCCACCTATTTTATCTAAAGCATCATAAAGTTCTACCTCATGTCCTCTTTCTGCAGCATAAATAGAAAAAGCTAATCCTGCAGGCCCTGCACCTATGACAGCAATCTTCTTTTTCTTACTTGCAGGAGTAAAGTTATATTCAGTTTCGTGACAAGCTTTTGGGTTAACTAGGCAACTAGCCAATTTTTTTTCAAACACATGATCCAAGCAGGCTTGATTACAAGCAATACAAGTGTTAATCAAATGAGACTTACCTTCTTTGGCTTTTAAAACAAAATTTTCATCAGCTAAAAATGGTCTAGCCATAGATACCATATCTGCATGTCCTTCAGCAATTATTTTTTCAGCTATCTCTGGAGTATTAATTCTATTGGTAGTGATCAAGGGTATCGATACCTCTCCCATCATCTTTTTTGTTACCCATGAGAATCCTCCCCTTGGCACCATTGTAGCGATTGTGGGAATCCTAGCTTCATGCCATCCAATCCCGGTATTAATGATGTTGATACCATGTGCTTCTAATTCTTTTGCCAGGTATACTATTTCTTCCCAAGTAGATCCTTTTTCTACTAGATCAAGCATAGACAATCTAAATATCAAGATAAATTTCTTACCCACCTTTTGTCTGACTGCATCAACAACATCTAAAGCAAGCCTTATTCTATTCTCATATGACCCTCCCCATTCGTCCGCTCGCTTATTGGTTTTTAAAGAAATAAATTGATTAATCAAATATCCTTCTGAGCCCATGATCTCTACACCATCATAGCCAGCTTGCTGCGCCAAGTGCGCACACTTTGCAAAATCATTTATAGTACTTAATATTCCTTTTGATTTTAACTCCCAAGGCTTAAATCTTGAAATAGGAGCAGTTATAGAGGTTGGAGCAACAGCAAATGGATGAAAGGCATATCTCCCGGTATGCAATATCTGCATACATATTTTTCCGCCTGCATCATGTACCGCATCAGTGACCAATCTATGCTTAGATACTTCTTTTTGATTTGTCAACTTAGCAGAAAATGGGGCTACCCAACCAGCTTTATTTGGCGATATGCCTCCAGTCACTATCAAGCCTACTTGGCCTTTGGCTCTCAAAGAAAAATAGGCAGCTAATTTTTTAAATCCTCCTTTTTCTTCTTCTAATCCAGTATGCATAGATCCCATTAAGGTTCTATTCTTTAAAGTAGTAAAACCTAGATCTAGTGGAGACAATAAATGGGGGTACTGTGTTGGCATCTTAATCGACTATTTTAAATTAAATTTAAACCATATAAATCACATATAAGAATTATTGAATGACTATAGTCCAAATAAGAATTCAATATCTCGATGCATAGATACAAAAAACAAAAAAAGCCACCTAACTATTTAAAGTCAGGTGGCTTTTATATATTTTGTTAAAATTGTTTTAATCTATTAAAATCATCTTTTTACTTACTTGACCAAAGTCGGAAATGATTTCATAATTGTATACTCCTGCAGCTTTTAAATCAGTTGAAGAAATTATGAATTCATTATATCCTTTATTAGCTTCCATTTCAACAGTCTTAATGAGCTCGCCAAGAATATCAGAAACAACTATACTAACTTTGGAAGCTGCTGGAATACTAAAAGCAATCTTTGTATCCGTTGTGAATGGATTTGGATAATTTTGCATCAAAGTAAATTGCTCTGATAAGAGAACAGTTCCTTGATCTCCATTAAACATTAAATCAACATCCAATGCTTCTCCGTTATTTCTGTAAGCCTCTTTGGCAGTCATTCTTGAAGAAACCGAAAGAGCATCAACTAAGCTACCACTTCCTTGCCCTTTAAAAGTTAATGAGAAGATGATATCAGAAGGGTTAAGATCAGATGATCCATTCCAACTTGTAGTTATCATTCCTTGTTCTTCAAAAACGCCAATATTTCCAATTGAAAAATTCTGTAATGCACCTGCTTCAAATCCTTTGTATGAAATCAATGATTCATCAAAATCTAAAGTGAACTGAAAAGCTTGCATTTCAGAAAGATCTTTTGCCGTAAAGTTTATCTTAATTTCTTTTTCCTTCGAGATTATCTGATCATCTACTTCAAAAACAAATGAATCATCAAATGATCTCCCTTGACTTCCTCCTGTTGCATTAGCAATTGCACTTCCATTTACATCTCCCATCTTAATGGCTGAAAAGTTGAATATGCCATTTGTTACCAAGTTGTTGATTTCAATGTAATTAGGTATGTTATCTAAAAAAGGTTGGTTTGGATCTGTAAATGAAAAGTTTGCAGGAATAAACTTCCAAGAATCTACTAAAGGAAATTCATCAATTATATGCAAAATCATCTGTCTAATTGCTACGATGTCTCCTGTTGTTATAGTATTAGAACCATTTACATCTGCAGCTAATATTTTAAGTGGACTGTTCATACTTGCAATTCCTAGTATATGATTTTGAATAACTACAATATCATAAGTAGAAACTCCATTACGATGATTATCATTTTTATATGGATGAATCTTATAACCATAGCAAGTTGGAATATTATCAAAAGAATAATCCCCATTCACACCTGCAAAGTTTTGAATGTTTCCATTCAAAGTGTTTGTAAATTCAAGATCAACATTTGATACTGGTGTTCCATTAGAAGATGAAAAAGTACCGCTAATATCTGCGTTAGGTATAATTGCACCACAAGCAACCAAAGTGTCATGTGACATCGCTGTGAAAAGATTTCCTTGCATAAGAGAAATACCCGTATTCCTCAAAATTATATCAACCAATTTAGTTGATTTTATTTCAGCTTTTTCTTCCTGAGTCAAGCCTGGATCATTTTCATAATAAAATCTATCACCATCCCTCAGGTTGGTAAATTGAATTTCCATTATCTTATTTACCAAAGGTCCAAACAAAGAATTTGGAAGGTGTTCTTCTGATAGCATACCAACCCAAGCATCGATAGAGTTTACATCTGAGTAAACAGTTGCAAGATCAGCAGCAATAGTTGGATTAGAATTTATTTCTATAAAACTATTTACAGGAGCCAATCCAAAATCCGTTCTTATCGTATTGTAATCAGCAAAACCTCTTTCTCTACCTCTATTAATATTTATAGATGCCAAATCAAGTCCACCTGAACCAGGCTCACCAAATAAAAAGTTTCTTACATCATCAATGACTTGGCAATCAAAATTTTGTTGTGTCTGTTGCGCCATTCCTTTAAACAAAGGATCGATTCCACCCTCATCTATAATTCTAAGTGGGTTAAAAAAAGCATCTCTTAAAAGAATATTTCCTTCAGGAATAGGATTTCCATCGTTATCTAATCTAGGAATGTCTGAAGTCAAAAGGGAATGTCCCATTCTAAATGCAGCCCCTGCAAAAATATTCATAATGCCAGGATGAACAGTCGGGTCATAACCTGAATATGCAGGAATTGTAACACCCATTGATGGCAACCATTCTTCGTAAATTATTGCATTAATTAATCCACCGACAATTTTTCTTACTTTTTGATAAATCTGCTCATCAGTCAATGTCGGATCATCCAAGTAAACCTCATTGCATAATCTATTATGCTCTCTTACAAACAAAGTATGAAAACTAGTAAGTAAGATATTTTCATTTGCTCTAAAATCTCCAGCTACAAAAATGTTTGGAGAAATACCAACTGCATCGTCCATATTTGGAGCATTTGAATCCACCTGATCTCCAAATTCTGATGTTGTTGTATTAAAAGGTAATAAGCCTCCAGAAGAAGTTTTAAGTTTCCCTTGATTGAAAGTTCTTAACCAATCTGCTCTTGTTTGATCGGAACCGTAAACATTTGAAGCATCAAGAAAAGCAGTAATATCATTTTTATGTTGTCGTGGGTTTGATGGGGAAGTCCCAGAATTAGGATCCGAATCTGATCTTTTCATTGGAATCACCATAATCCCAGTTGAAGTTGGATCAAAGACCGGGTCGCCTTGCGGAATTGAAATCATTGAAAATTCCGTCTGATTGTCATGTGTTAGCGATATATCATGATCAACAAATTGACCCCAAACCCAAATAAAATTACTTAAACTTAAAGGGTCATCAACTAGCCCTGTCTGAGCAAAGAGTTCATTTGAAATAGTTCTTGGATTTGGTCTATTTTGACCGGCTGGTGTAGAAATCGAATCGCCATAGGCTACTGTAGAGCTTCTAACTAAGACATCGCCAACTGCTCCCCAATTCGGATTATTGACATTGTTTAGGCTACCATCGTAAGTTCTATTCGCTTGAGCAAAAAGGCCTAAACTAGAGAAAATTAGAACTAACAGCAATAAGTGTCTGTTAAACATAAGTTTATAATATTTGTCCATGGGTTACTTTACAAGTAAGAAACCAATAAAAGTGTAACGTTGATGTACGGTAGATGGGAAAAATTAGGGAGTTCGCATAAAATTTGAACATGTCAAATATAAGACTTTCTACGTTGAATAGCTAGATATTGTTCCTTATACTTCAATAATATACCCTCTATGGGTTAGAGCGCTTAATTGTTAAATTTTGACTTCATAGAAAAAGGAAAACCGAATAGAAGCGCTACGCTATCTATTCGGTCGATATTTTTATAAAATTTGAATCTAAAACCCTGTCTTACAAGGATTTAAGATGATCCGAATTTCTTTAGTTTATACTTTGCTTTAAGCACCTCTCCTCTACGTGAAACAGAAGGCTTTATAAATTGCTTTCTACTTCTCAGTTCTTTGCTAATACCAATGTTCTGGTGCTTTCTCTTGTATCTTTTGAGGGCTCTATCTATTGATTCCCCTTCTTTTACTTCAATAATAATCATAAAATAATTAACTTATTACGCTACTGCTTTATTAGGTGATGAAGATTCATCGAATTTTTTACCATTAAAAACGCCTAACCACTCACAATCCTTACCAATTTCTACATAACTGAAGTAGGCTTGCAAAGCTTCTGCTTTAACTGGACGCTTTATAGTTATATTTTGTTGCCCACTTCTTACATTGAAGTAGTACATTCCTTTTGCAAATTTAAAATTCTTCTTTCGCATATCACATTATTTATTAAATAAATTACAAGCTGACAACTTCAGCACTTATATTATTATCCTTTACAAGATTATCTGCAAACGATTTGCAACCTCTAGGAGCCAAAACGAATAGCCTTCCGTTCTTCATGGAAGCTATATTTCCTAATAATTTCCATTTTGAGGCAGTTTCTGAAGAATCTTCAGATTTATCAGCTATTTCAACATAGCATATAGATCCTCTCTTAGTCCCAGTAATATCAGGAATAACAGATTCATCATTTTTAGAGTTCTTGAAACCAGAAGGCCTTTCGTAATTATCAGTATTAGCCTTTATAGCTGATACTCCATGCTTTTCAGCCCATTTTATTGCTCTTTCGTAAATTTCTGTTTCTTTCATTAGTTAAGTAATTACAATATTTGTGTTATTTCCACATTTTATAATGAGAAATAAATCGGGTTATTTGACATATATATTTATGAGAAATACGATTTTTTGATTATAAAGGACGCAATTATAACAAAATAAATGCTCTTTTTGTTCATTTTAGGTATCAAAACATTGAAAATCAATGACTTTTAATTCGTTAGCTAAGGGACAAATGCCAATTAATTTTGAATGACCTTAAAAATTTACCTGCTTATTTAACGTTCTAATATAGCTTTATATTATTCTAATCTTACTTTCATTATTTGAGAATTCTTAAGAACAGCCTAATTGTAGTACTCCTTTCCCTCCTATTTGGGCCTACTCGTTCTTATGCACAAGATTTAATGAGCAATATACATAAGATCAAAATCCAAACAAAAAAAGACACCATTCACTTAGCACATTCCTCCTTTTTTGAACACAGTATAAAACTCACTGATCTAAGGACAACAAAATTTATAGATCCCAAAAATTACACTATTAATGAATCAGCTATCATTTGGCTTTCGCCAAATAGACCTGAATTTGTTTTATTAACCTATAGATATTTAAATGATCCCATTTTCAACAAATTATCCCTTAGAGATTCTGCCTTAATCTCTAGAACACCGCTTGCTGAAAATGAAGAAGAATTTGAAAAAGAAATAAACATTCTTCAAGAGGAAAATATAAACTATGCAGGTTCCATAACAAGAGGGATGAGTCTTGGTAACAAACAAGACTTAATACTAAACTCTGCTCTTGATTTACAAATGTCTGGAACTTTTGGCGATGGGATAAAAATTGCAGCTGCTTTTTCTGATCAAAATATCCCTTTACAGCCTGAAGGTAATACACAGCAATTAAGAGATTTTGATAAAGTTTACGTCCAATTGGAGAAAGACCAGCACAAGTTGATTGCAGGAGATTACGAAATCCAATCCTTGGATTCTTACTTTACAAAATACTACAAAAAATTCCAAGGTGCCAGTTATGAAAACAATCTAATTCTTAACAATGATCTTCAATCCAATAGTAGAGCAAGTTTCGCCATCGCAAAAGGAAAATTTAATCGTGCTGTAATCAATCAAATAGAAGGAAATCAAGGACCTTATAAGCTGAACGGTACGGAAGGAGAAAACTTCATTTTTGTCATAGCTGCAACTGAAAAAATATACATTGATGGTTTTCTATTGACTCGTGGTATTGAAGAGGATTATACCATAGATTACAATAGAGCTGAAATTACATTTACAGCAAATAGACTCATCACAAAAGACAGCAGGATCATCGCTGATTTTGAATACAACAATCAAGATTACGTCCGATCAGCATTTGAAGTGTCAAATACCTTGGTTGGAGAAAAGTTCAGTACAAGAATCCAAATTTATTCTGAACAAGACAACAAAAGTTCTTCAGGGATTAATGACCTTGATGTCAATCAAAAATTATTTCTTTCAAATCAAGGAGACGACCTAGAAGGAAATTATTTTGATGGCATAAAGCCAGTTGATGAATCAACTCCGGACAATCCCATAACTTACCTATTTAAGGATAGCATTGTAAATGAAATTACCTATGATAGTATCTTAGTATTTTCAGTTAATCCAGATGCAAAATTAGTAACTGCACAATTTAGCCAACTTGGTCCCAATCAAGGAAATTATGTGCTGTCACAAAGTTTTTCGAATGGATATTCCTACCGTTGGGTCAGCCCAGTGAATGGCATTCCTCAGGGTGATTTTGAGCCTGTAATCATACTTACTGGCCCAAAATTAAACCGGTTAATCTCAGTGGCAAATTCTTATAAGATCAATGATGCTTTAAGTATAAACTCAGAAGCCTCATGGAGCACAAAAGATCAAAATAGATACGCAAAAAAAGATAATAAAGACAACCATGGACTTGGGCTTTATACTAAGTTAAATTATCATAAAAAACTAAATGAAAAAGATCTACTATTGAATGCTGGCATGCACTATGAATATGCTTCTCAAAATTTTTCAGCCTTAAATCCATATCGAGCAACAGAATTTGAAAGGGATTGGAATGTAGATCCGACAATAAACACCATAGAGCACCTTAGTAAAGCATTTATTGGTTTAAATAAATCAGATTTATACAAAGTAAAATACCAGTTAAATAGTTTGATTCAAGAAGCCAATTACCAAGGATTTAACCATGAGATCGAGGCAGAATTAAATATCAAATCATTTTTTTTTGAAACAAGAACAACACTGCTGCAGACAAATTCAAACAATGAAAAAAGTTTATTTTTAAGACCATATTTACATTCGTATTATACATTTGAAAAACTAAAATCCTGGAAAATAGGCTTAGAGTACTTGCAAGAAAACAATAATCGAAAAACACTGAATAATGATTTAAAAGAAAATAGTTTTCAATTTGAATCGTATAACTTTTACATTGCAAATCCTGAAGAAAATAAATTTCATCATCATTTTAGTTTTGGAAAAAGAACGGATCAGTCTCCAAGTAGTAATGTATTAAAACTTGCCACAGATGCTTTAAACATTTCTTATAAAGGACATCTTAAAGATCAAAACAAATCTAATCTAAATTGGATTTTCAACTATAGAAACCTTGACATCATTGATTCTGATATAATAGCAGAAACAGCAAAAAAATCTTTTCTAGGTCGCCTCGAATACAAATTAAATTTATGGAAAGGAGGTTTGCAATCTGTCACAACATACGAACTTGGGTCCGGTCAAGAAAGTAGAGTCAGATATACTTATATCGAAGTAGAACCAGGTCTTGGAATTTATCAATGGATTGATTACAATTTAGATTCTCTACAACAAATAAATGAATTTGAAATCGCTCCTAATCCAGATCAAGCCATCTTTGTAAGATTGTCTTTGCCTACAAATGATTACATCCAAACCAATAATGTTTTATTCAACGAAAGTTTAACAATAAATCCAAAATTATTGTTTTCTCCTAAGTCAGTGATAGGTAAAACTTTGTTGAAATTTTCTTCTCTATCGAATATTAAAATTAATAGAAAAACTATGGGAGATTTTTCGAATGAAGCTTGGAATCCCTTTTTATTTAAAATTGAAAATAATGAATTAATCAGTTCAAGTTCTTTGCTAAGAAACACCTTGTTTTTTGATCGAGGGAATCCCAAATTTGATGCTTTTGTTGGTCTTTATCAAATTCAAAATAAAAGCATTTTGGACATTGGTTCAGAATCTAATGTCACTTTTGAAAGGTTTCTGCATTATCAAATAAAGGTAAGTGATGTCTTAAGGCAAACAACAGATGCTTCCTTTGGTTCAAAAGAAAAGAATGTCACTTTCTTTGAAGCGAAAAATTACAAGATTGAATACTCTAATTTGAAACCTGCTCTTCAAATTTTATTAAATAAAAAATTAAAATCTAATATTGCTTACAACTATTTGAGAGAACTAAATGTCCTTAAAGAGGAAGGAGAGCAATTGAAGAGACATAGCATTGAGGCTAGCTTAACTTATCAAAAAGAAATCAACCTAAGTCTGACTGGCACAATGACATATAGTAAGATTAATTTTGATGGTGATCAGAATAATCCGATAGCTTTTGAAATGTTAGATGGCTTAAGAAGAGGAAAGAATTACCAATGGAATTTACAAGCAAATCAAAAACTTGCAAAAAATTTAATCTTGTCAATAGCTTATGAAGGCAGAAAAACAGGAGAACTTCCTGTCGTTCATTTGGGAGATATACAATTAAAAGCATCTTTTTAGACAAAAAATCTTGCATTTTCGACCAATAGTCTGCAATTGTATAATTAAAACTCTAATTAAGGATTATCTTTGGAACCACATATAAATATATTTATAAAATGAAAATTTACTACCCTATCCTTATCCTCTTCTTCGGATTACAATTTAATTCTTTTGGCCAATCTATAAACTTATGGAAACAGCTATCGGAATCTTACATCCCAATCCAAAAAAACAAAGAATATTTTGCGCCACCAACGAAAGCAAAATATTTCAATCTTGATTTTGATCAATTGAAATATGTCTTACAAAAGGCACCAATGGAGCATACTTCTAATAATATTAAACCAATTAGAATCAGTTTTCCTTTGCCTGATGGTAGTATCCATGCTTTTGATGTGCAGGAATCTCCTGTATTTGCTCCAGGACTAGCAGCTAAATATCCAAACATAAAATCATATAAGGGGATTGGAGTTGACAATAGATTGTTAAGCATAAGATTTGATTATTCCCCAAATGGATTTCATGGATCGATACACACCTTAGAGGGGAAAGTTTATATCGACCCATATAGTAAAGGTGATGTGGAATATTATTCTGTTTATAACACAAATGAAGTTGATAGAGCACACAATACACTGCCAGTACTTTCTTGTGGATACAATAGTGAAGACTTTATAAAAGATGAAAACTATCAAAATGAAAAAAAGGATGCTTTAGAAGCACGTTCTAAAAGAATGGAACCTGTTGTCATGAGAACTTATAGATTGGCACTTGCCTGTACCGGAGAATATGGTAGCACACATGGCGGTACCCTCGAATTGGTTAATGCTTCTTTCAACACAGCGATAAACAGATTAAATCAAATTTTTGAATTGGAGAACAGTCTTAGGATGCAGCTCATTGAATTAAATGACAACCTTGTATACCTAGATCCTTCAACAGATCCTTATACTCAAGCGAATCTGGGACGTGAACTACTAAATCAAAATGAAAGTGCTTTTTTGCAATCAGGAATTGTATCTCAATTTTATGATGTAGGTCATGTGTTCACCAATGGCTGTAGTGATGTTGGAGGAGTAGCAGGTGGAAATGTTTGTACTCCTGGTAAAATGAGAGGAGTGACTTGCCACTTTACAAGTAATATTGAAAGTATCGTTACACAAATAATGGCGCATGAGATAGGACATCAATTTACTGTTGGACATAGCTGGAATAATTGTCCGGGCAGTGAACAACAACGTTCTGGAGAAAATGCTTACGAGCCAGGCTCGGGCTCTACCATTATGTCTTATGCTGGCTCTTGTGGATCAGAAAACAATGTAGAAGGTAGAGGCGATGACTATTACAATGTTGGCTCATTGGAAGATTTTCATTTTTGGAGCAGAGATGGAGCAGGAAATTGTTCTATGAATGCACCAACAGATAACTTAGAACCTATATTATCTTTACCCTATACAAATGGTTTCTATATACCTAGCTATACCCCATTTGAATTAACTGCTATAGCTACGGACACCGAAGGAGATGTTTTAACTTATTGCTGGGAACAATTTAATTTGGGACCTGCAGTAAATTTAGGGGTCGATAGTTTTAACGCCCCTCTGATAAGATCTTTTCCTCCTTCACCAAGCCCAACAAGGGTTTTTCCTAGAATGAGTATCTTAAGAAACAATCAAGGAGACATAAAAGAAACATTGCCAAAGAGTACACGAAAAATGGATTTCACCTGCGTCGTGAGAGATAACAATATAGAAGGAGGTGGCGTTGTTTGGGAAGAAGTGGAATTTAATGCTGCTGGAAATGCAGGTCCTTTTAGAGTATTAACACCTAACAATCTAAATCACCCACTTGAAGTAGGAAAGTATCAAGAAATTACTTGGGATGTATCAAATACCGATAATGCACCTGTAAATTGTAAGTTTGTTGACATCATTTTATCAGTTGATGGAGCATTCAACTTTCCAGATACTATATTGGCAAGAACTAGAAATGACGGTTCAGAATTTATTGTTGTACCAGACTTTGTAACTAATGAAGGACGTTTAAAAATCAAAGCTTCTGATAATATATTCTTTGATATTTCAAATAACGATTTTCCAATATTAGCTCCTTCAGCACCAGGATATTCCTTAAATGTCTCTCCACAAGAACTTGATGTTTGTCTTCCTGCAGTAGTAGAAATAGAAGTAAGTAGTGGTTCTCTTTTAGACTTTTCTGAAGAGATTGAATTGAGTATTATTGACGGGCTTCCAACGAATGTAACTGTGGATTTTAATAACACTAATATTCAGCCTTCTGAAAATGCAACTATTACCATCGACCTATCGAACTATGTATCTGAAGATGTTATCAATCTAACCCTTCAAGCCGTGGCTATGGGTGCAGACACCTCATTTAGAACCATAACTCTTAATCCTGTTTCAAATGATTTTAGTGATTTGGCACTCTTGGAACCAGTTGATGGCACCTCTGGACTTAGTTCAAATCCAAGCTTTTCTTGGATATTGAGCGAAGATGCCAATTCTTATATATTCGAGCTCGCAACGAATCCATCTTTCAAAGCTGAATATATTGTTCAAACTGAATCAGGTGTAGTAAATGATCAAATTAGTTTAAGCAATCTTTTAGACGTTAGTACTTTATATTATTGGAGGCTTATCCCACAGAATGAATGTGGTACAGGAGAAGCTTCGGCAATTAATGCATTCCATACGGAATCTCTCAGTTGTAAAACTAATCCTAGTGAAGATACACCTATAAATATTTCACAATCCTCCACAGCAAACTTGGTCTCAAAAATTAACATTTTCGAAGATGGTGTAATCAATGACATTAACATCAGAAATCTTAAAGGCTACCACCAGTACTTTTCTGATTTAGAATTGATACTAATGTCGCCAGATAGTACAACTGTTACCTTAGTGAAAAATGATTGCGGAAGTTCTGAATTCTCTTTCACTCTTGATTTAGATCAAGATGCATTGACTGAAATAACTTGTCCTCCAACTGGAGTTTTTAGTCCTCATGAAAGCCTGGATGCTTTTATAGGCAAAAGTACAGAAGGCATCTGGGAGCTTATAATTAAAGACAACAATGCCGGTGGTGGCGGTAAAATAGAGGATTGGACCTTAGAATTTTGTGCCAATGTTAATTTAAGTAATCCACAACTTCTTACGAATGTTGTCATGCCAGTCAATCAAGGGGACTACAATTTTGTGGATAGAGAATATCTTTATGTTGAAGACAATGTAAATCCGGATTGGAAATTGGTCTACACTTTAGTTTCAATACCAAAAAATGGAAGTCTCAAATTAGATGATGGAGATGACCTCAATGTTGGAGATACTTTCCACCAAGCTCACGTTACTTACAATCACATAAAATATACCCATGACGGATCTTCTGCAGAAGAAGATAGTTTCTTGTTTACTATTAATGATGGTGAAGGGGGCTGGACAGGAACACATCAATTTAATATTGAAGTGGTAGATAGCCCAGTATCAAATGAGGAACTTGTAGTAGAAAACTTGTTTGATTTATTTCCAAATCCAACCAACGAATGGTTGAATGTTAACTTGTCAACAGAACTAAATTCTGATGCTAAAATAGAAATTTTCAACTTGAATGGGCAATTGATAAAATCCTTTGATTTGAATAAAAATGATAGACAGACAAAAATTAATGTAGCAGAACTACCTGCTTCAGTTTATATTTTAAGGCTGTCTTCTGGATTAAATATGGGAACAAAGAAATTTACTATTGCAAAGTAATTTCTAAAAGAGATAAAAAGAAAGGGCAACTTGACGTACAAGTTGCCCTTTCTTTTTTCAAGTTAACAATTCCTTTTTCTGCCAAAACATAATCGTCTGAACAAATCCTCTAACAAAAAGAAAAACGAATAGAAGCAACCATATCCCATGGTTTCCATAGGTCTCTCTTGCAAAAGAAGACAATAGCATGAAGCACAGAAAAGCTATGCCCATCGAAATCAACATGGATCTAGAGGCTGTCAGACCCACAAATACACCATCCCATAAGTAGCTAAATGTCGCCACGACTGGTAAAATTATTATCCAAATAAAATATTGCCTTGCAACTATTAAAAGATTCACATCATCGGTAAAAAGACTGAAAATATAGGGAGCGCCAAAACCATACAACACACTAAAAAATAAACCGAGGCCAAAACCCCATGCAAAACACAACTTGACAGCTTTGATTAAATCAATTGATGCTGATTTACCTTTGTACTTGCCTACAATACTCTCAGCTGCAAATGCAAATCCATCTACACCATAGGACATCCAATTTATAAATTGTAAAAGAATAATATTGACTGCTAGTATTTCTTTTCCAAAATCAGCTGAATATTCGTGAATCATCCAAAAGACTAGTGTTAAAAAAACAGTCCTTATAAAAATATCCAAATTCAATTTCATAAAGCGACTTAACTCCTTAAACTTGAATACGAGCTTTGAAAACACATTTGACAGGTATGTTTTATATCTAATTATCATCATAACAATTGCCATCACTAGTCCAATATATTGAGCGATTACAGTTGCCCAAGCCAAACCAGCTACTTCTAAATTAAAATAGAATACAAAAAGAAAATTTAGGAGAATATTGAGCAAAATAGTAGATACAGTTAAAATTAATGGCAGTATGGCATTCTGCAATCCAAAAAACCAACCCATCAAAACATATAAACATAAACTTGCTGGAGCAGCCCATATCCGAATATCAAAATAGTCCTTTACTAATTTCGTCTCTTCTAGACCTATTTCCATCCTTAAAAGTGCAAAATCTAATATTTGCCCATGAAATAGAATCAAAATGAAACCAAAAGACATTGCCAACAACAGACCTCTTCCTAGTTGCGTACTAATTTGCTCAGAATCTGCTTTACCAAAAGCCTGGGCCGTTAAACCCGTTGTACTCATTCTTAAAAAACCAAAATTCCAATAAATGAAATTAAAAATCATTGAAGCAACTCCAATAGCGGCGAT
>CALIIW010000057.1 GCA_938018185.1 uncultured Saprospiraceae bacterium | reverse complement strand
ATACAATTTAGATTTTAAATTTCCTTTTTTAAGTTTTGGCCTTTCGCATTTTAAAATAATGAAACTAAATAGAAACAATTTTCTAAAGCTGTCAAATTCTATCTCTATTGAAGAATATATTCCTGCTTTTAGTTTTAAGGCATTAAATTATCTACAAGACATACATCAATTTGAAGGTTTGAAATTTAGGTATAGATTAAGAATTGCTTACGGACATAAACTAACAAAGAGATTAAATTTAATAATGGGCCTCATGTTCAGCACTGCTATAAACGATTATGTAAAAGGATTTCGGAGGTTTGAACCTTACGCTTTTGGAATATTTTTAGGAGCTGATTATAATTTTTGAAAGTATTCTAATTGAATTCGGCAGTCACACTTTTTCTTCATATTCAATTAAAAAATATTTGTTTATGGTGATTATAACTTTAGCCTAGTATAAAATGGGAGCTACTTTTGAATATTATTTTTATAAACTAAAATTCAAGCATTATGATTAAGAAGCTTTACATTTTATTTGTGATTCTATTGACTTCAAGTCTCTCTATTTTTTCACAAACGTATACTTTACAGCCAGGTGCCGAAGAAGGGAAGGATTGTGAAATTTGGAGTTATTCTCAATCCTCTGCCCAAAGAGGTGATACACAAAGTATGAATGTTTACACTTGGACATATAATGGTATAAAGACAACTAAAAGAGCTTTGATAGAATTTGATCTATCTACTTTTTCTTCAGATATGAACCTTCTAAAAGCAAGCTTATCCTTGTATTACAATCCAGATGATCCATATGAAAGTGTAGAAGAGCATAGCGGAGAAAATGAAATATTTATTGAACGAGTGAGTGATGCTTGGGAAGAAAATACCGTTTTGTGGAATAATCAACCGAGCACCACTTCGGAAAATAGAATCGAATTCTCAAAAAGTAAAAATGCGAGACAGAATTATCTCGATATCGATGTGACCCAACTAGTACAGAATATGCTAGATGATCCAGAAAATAGTCACGGATTTATGGTGAAAATGCAAAATGAAGAGGATCCATATCGAATGATAATTTTAGCAACTAGTGATCATCCTGAATCTAGTTATCATCCCAAATTGGTATTAGAATTTAAAAAGACAATAGCTATACCTGGTATTGAAGATCTCGATGACATGACTAAGCAAGAGCAACAATACTTACAGGAAGGACAAGAAGGTCCTATTGAAATAGAGGAGCAAGACCAAGATGATACTATTGAAATAATAATCTTTCCCAACCCAATTATTAGGGGAAGGAATCTTGTAATCGCATTTCAATCTCCAGTTCGACAAACGAATGATATAAGTTATAATCTTTATGATGCTTTGGGGAGAAAAATTTTAAGCGGTAAAATTAAATACCAAAGAGAAGAACTGTCTTCAGACCTTCTAGAATCAGGAATGTATTTTTTAAATGTTTATGATAATAAGGGAAACGAAACAACTAAAAAGATAGTGGTAGTTCAAGGATAAAAATGCTTCGAAAGATAAAAAAAGGCTTTGCTCATTAGCGAAGCCTTTTTTTAATTGTTTTAATTGGAACAGTATCAGTACTGGCGCTAGATCTTCGATCTAGTGCCGAACTTCAACAAATCTGTGATTTGTACTACAGCTTAGATATTAGTGGTACTATGGAATGACATTATTTAGAAATCCATCACCTTAAACCACGCATCAGGAGATGCACACAAAGGAATGCTTGATCTGGAGATCAAGCACTAGTTTTTGATTTTTTAGCGTGTTAGCAATTTGCATAAGAAGGTTACCGTTTCAAAAAAAACGAAAGGAACTGGCGCTAGATCTTAGATCTAGTGCCGAACTTCAACAAATCTGTGATTTGTGCTACAGCTTGAAAAAACTACTAGTTAGGCCTGCATATAAAAAAATAGTCTCCATTTTACTTCTACCCAAAATTTCAACTAACTTTGAAATCTTGGTTAAGTAATCATTTTTCGAGAAACGATTCAGCATTAAAATAAATAAATGATTGAGTTAATAAAATATGAGTATAGGGGGCAAAGGTTTCGATACAAGGTAGACCCGGGTGAAATAAATTACATAATCGAAAATATCGATGAAGGGGATATAGTAGTTGATATTGGAGCTCATAAAGGAGGCTTTCTTTATTGGATGCAAAAGGGCGTTAAACAAGGAGGGAAGGTTTATGCATTTGAACCGCAAAAAAAATTGTTTAAATACCTAACTAAGATATTTGAATTAAAGAAATGGGAAAATGTAGTTATAGAGAACTTGGGTTTGTCTTCTTCTGAAGAAGAAGTTAGTTTTTTTGTTCCTAAAACTTCGAAAGGGGATTCGCCTGGTGCTCGTATTGACTTTTTAAAAGATGGGAAGGAATACGACAAGTCAAAAATTCAAACTACAACATTGGATAAATATTTTTTTGATCGTCAAATATATCCAAACCTCATTAAGATTGATGTGGAAGGACATGAGAAACAAGTTCTCAATGGCGGGATTAATCTTTTGAAAAAAGCTAAACCCAAGATTTTAATGGAGTGCGAAAATAGACATTTAGCAGAAGGGGATATTTTTGATGTGTTTAATGTATTAATAAATTTGGGTTACAAGGCTTATTTCTTTGATAAGAAAAATCTAAGGCCAATCAAGGATTTCAATATAGACATTCATCAAAAAATAGGGGAAGGTAGATTTTGGGAAGCAGAGGGGTATGTAAATAATTTTGTCTTTGAATCAACTTAATAAAACAAAACCTAAGACTTACTAGGGGGATTCAGAAGTAAGGCTAAAAAACGCCAGAGGCGTGATATTATTATAGCCCAGTGTGTAACACTGGGTACAGGAAATGAGCTGAATTCATTTGGCGTGATTTTTAGGAAAAATCATTACAAATGGCTTTCGAGGATTACACGGTTTTCCAGCCCTTTCCGCTAGAAACGAGGTAAAGAATTTAAGTTATACAATTATCAGAAGTTGATTTTCAATGATTTAAGTTTTATCTGTCAATCCCTTACTTCTAAGTTGTAGATTACAAATTCTCATCCATTTTTTGATGCATCTCTTTAATTTTCACGTACCTCAAATAAACCGACCAAGCCATAACTTTTGAAATTGTATATCCAACCTTGCCATCTAAAAAACCCGCATGTAGGACGTAGTGTTTTAAAAATCTAAGTCCTGGTTTTATCCATCTATGAAATAGGGTCACAACGGGTGTTTGCTCTAGGTGATCCTTGGCAGACCAAACGGCGTACTTGTCCACCTTTGCTAGAAAGTGATCCATGTCTTTGTAAGTGAAGTGCGAAATCTTATTTTTAAGCATTCCGATTTTTCCCTCTGTGATAACTTCAGCATGTACTTCTTTATGCTCGTAAGAGCAAGTATCTCTTTTGAAGAATCTTATCACCTTGTCTCCCTGCCAACCAGAATACTTCACCTCTTTGCCCATGAAGTGATTTCTCCGTTTGATCCAATAAGCATCACAAGGAATTGTCTCTGATTTTAGATGGGTTTGGATTTCATTTTTCAATTCAGCTTCGACTCGTTCGTCTGAATCCAGCAATATAATCCATTCGTGTTTGGCTTGTGGGATTGCCCAATTCTTTTGAGAAGCAGAGTTAATGTAGACTCTTTGTATGACTCTGGCACCTTTCGCCACAGCTAAAGCCACTGTATCGTCTTTGCTGAAAGAATCAACTACTAATAGTTCATCAGCCCAAGCCACGGAGTCAATGGCAGCCTCAATATTATGGGCTTCATTATAAGTAGGTATGATGGCTGTTATTTTTCTCATTCTTTAATTGAATGATGCAAAAGTATCATTTTATTACCTTTGTCGCTCTATATTTACATCATGAAAATAAGCGGCTTCACTTTTGTTAAAAATGCAGACAAACTCTATATTCCTGTCAAAGAGGCCATTCTTTCTGTATTGCCTATCTGTGATGAATTCATTATAGTGGTTGGAGACAACGATGAAGATGATAGAACGGATGAAATTCTGAAGGAAATCAATTCTGATAAGTTAAAAATCTATAGAACTGTTTGGGATATAAAGGCATTCCCCCAAAATACAGAATTTGCACGTCAGACGGATATTGCTAAATCACATTGCACTGGAGATTGGTTGTTTTACATTCAAGCGGATGAAGCGGTGCATGAACAAGACCTCACTGCTATAAAGCAAGCCTGTCAAGATAATCTAGAAGATTTGAATGTGGACGGTTTTGTGCTAGAATACTATCATTTTTGGGGTAATTACAAGCATTACCATAAGTCCCATGCATGGTATAAAAAAGAGATACGCATCATACGAAATGATCCATCAATTCATTCTTGGAAAGACGCACAATCTTTTAGAAAATTTGATAGCTGGGAAGGTACTTTTGAAGACTTTAGTAGGACAGAAGGGACCCATAAGTTAAAAGTAAAAGCCCTCAATGCCTATGTCTATCACTATGGACATGTTCGTCCACCAGAAATGATGACTAAAAAGCGAAGGTCTAATGCGATATCCTGGCATGGTACCATACCAAAACACATCTTATCTTTTGCGGCAATATATGATTATGGCGACCTAAGTAAACTTGTTAAATTTAAAGGCACACATCCCGCAGTTATGAAAGATTGGATCGCAAAATTTGATTGGGAAGATCAATTGAGATACACTTATAAAAAAACGGATCGAGCACAATTCAAACATGA
>CALIIW010000056.1 GCA_938018185.1 uncultured Saprospiraceae bacterium | reverse complement strand
TGTGTGTGTGTTTATATATGTGTGCGCTTGTGCACGGTACTGGCGCTGGATCTTCGATCCAGTGACTAACTTCTTCAAATCTGTGATTTGGGCTACAAGAATGAATCAATGATTTTTTTGATACTCTTAGTGCTAAACTAGGCATCTGGAGATGCACTTCACGGAGTGCTTGATCTCAGATCAAGCACTAGTTTATTTGTGTGTGTGTGTGTGTGTGTCTATATGTGTACCGGTACTGGCGCTGGATCTCCCCGAGGCAAGCTCAGGGGCAGGCCGATCCAGTGACTAACTTCTTCAAATCTGTGATTTGGGCTACAAGATTGAATCAGTACTTTTTTTGATACTCTTAGTTCTAAACTAGGCATCTGGAGATGCAAAGAATGGAATGCTTAATCATAGATCAAGCACTAGTTTGCGAATTAAATCGAAAGGCGAAGCGGTTAAAATCAAAAGGTGTAAAGAAAGTGAAAATTGAAAAGTTTTAACCTTTACTTTTGAAAAGAGCATGTAGGGACGCGATTTGTCGCGTCCTTATTTATCCAAAAATTTAACTACCAAAATACTCCCTTGCTTGCTCCAAGGTAATACCGATCATTTCTTCCAATAGTAATTCTGTTAAATCCAACTCGCCTTGAGCATCGATAACTGACTCTCTTGAATCTTGAAGAGAGGAAGAAGATCTACTAAATTCTTCAAACTTAACAGTTCCTTCTCGGAACCTACTTTTCATTAATTGAAAAATTTCTTCCGCATCTTGTTCGGCTTTTTTTCTAATTTTATAGATTTCAAAAGCTTGTGTATGTGCTTGATAAAGCCTTAGTACAGCAGAACGGATTTCCATTTTTTGTTGATCTAAGGATACCTTTTCTATTTCTAAACGTTCTTTAGCAACATCAACATTTTTTGGTAAAGTGATCAATCTACCCAAATTAAAGCTTACGCCTAAATTGTATCTTGGAAAGGCGCCTAGACTTGTTAAATCTGCTAGATAGCCTAAGCCCGCATCTTCCAAAAGAACAATAGATTCTTTGGTCAAAGAGGTCCTCCTTGCAAGGTTGTTTTCGTTAAGGTTGAAAGTAAGCGCAATGTCGTTGGCCCAATCTCTTCTTGCAATCTTTATATCCGATTCAGCGATGTTGATGTTATGATCTAAAATTCTGTTTGCTGGATTATTAATCCAAGCTAAGGAAACAAGATAGTCTTCAAAATCAGCTGCTTCATCAAGTGTCGTGATAAGGGTGTCAAACTGCACTTGTTGTGCAAAGTTCGTATTCAACAAAGAACAAATGGCCAATAAAGTAAATATAATTTTTTTAAGCATCTTTAAAAAGTTGTTAGTTGTTGGTTTGTCGATTATTAGGTTGTTTGTTGATTCTTTTTCGATCAACAAACAACTGACAACCATCAACTAGTTTAAACTGATATCTCCACATCTTCTTCTACTTGCATCAAATCTTTATCTCTTCCTTTTGTCAAAATTTGGAAGGCAGGATCAAAATCTTTTAATCTTACGATTGCTGCAACAATAATATAGAAGATGATACTATTAGGCAACAAGATAATGATCTCTTGAGGATATGAGGCAACTATCAACATGAATACACTCACATTAATAGCGAGATAAATATTTTTGATTACGGGATCTCTAACTCGAAGGTAATAATATATGCCCGTTTGCATTATTTTAAAAAGAAGGATCATGTAGACTATCAATCCGATCCAGCCCATTTCTACAGCTACTCTAACAAATCCTGAATCATGGGCAAAATGTGCTAACCAGCTATTTGGTGTAAACCTCTGTCCCCAAAGACCAGTTGAGCCAAGACCTGAACCAAAAGGATGACTTTGAATGTAAGGTTGAATAAGTTTTTGATTATCCATTCTAACCTGTACTGAAGCATCATTACCAGGTCTAAACGCTGATTGCATTCGATATATAATAGGATTTGAAGAAGTCTTTAGCATGGCTCCCATAAAGAGAACAAAACATATGGAGCCTCCAATAACAATTTGTTTTTTTAATGTAAGCAAAACATAAAAAAGTGCGCCTATTGGTACTAAAACCACTGGTGTTCTCGAACCACCATAGCCCATTGTTATTAAACAAGCAACTGCACAAATAATCAAAGCAATCCGTTTCCACATTTTGTATGGGCCTGTTGCTAAAATGGTGCAAAATGCTGCCATGTAAACCATTAATATTCCGCTAGTAGTTGGGTCTGAGAAAAAAGAAAAGGGTCTTATTCTCCCCCATTGGACGATAAGAAGGGCTCTCTTTTCAACAGCATAAAGCCAGTCTAATTCAAATTGTTCAAAGCCTAAAAATTCCTGCTTTATTCCGTAGAATGCAGCGATTAAAGTCAAGATGACTATTGCCTTTAACATCCACTTTATTCGTTTTAAACTATCGAAGGAATAAAGTGCAATGAAATAGACCATAATCAAACCTGCCATAGAACGCACTGCATACAGCCAAGCTTTCATGGATCCCGCAACCGGGTTAAGCACTTGCATGAGATTATAGAGCAGCCAAATTACAATGACAAAACTTACAGGGTTATCTAGGAAATCCCAGTTACGTTCTTTTATTTGCCTGATAAATATGGCAAATATCATGAAATAGGTCAAAGCATCAAGAGAAATACCCACAGGGTAATCCCCCATTTTTACTAAGAGGTTGGTTAGAAAAGCAATAATTAGCATTAAGACCAGACCAATTTGTAAATCAGCAATAATTAATAGTAAAACTGGTAAAGCTAACAAAGCACCCAAGATTAAAGCCCCTACTTTTATTCCCAAAACACCAATGGCTAGTCCGATGATTCCTGTAAAAATGATCATGGCAACAAAACCAAAAGGGTTATTAAGCTTCTGCAGAATAATTTTATGGTGGGCCCAGTTTGAAATTGTATCTAAAATGCTGCTGGATGGCATGAATTCGGTTTATTCGCTTTAAACGAAAACAACTTTTAAGAAGAAAGCTAAGAAAATCAAAAGAACCAATCCAACGCTTAGAACCTCTATTAATCTTTCTTTTGGAGAAAGTACTAGATTATCTTTTCCTTGAATGATTCGTCGTAAATTCGGTCTCTTCATTGATAAGCTATATTTTGTTGGATACCAACTTACTTACTTTGTCCCAAGTTTCGGTTTCGAAGTTGTATTGTTTAACAATTTTGGCAGGACTTCCAGCCACAATAGTATAATCAGGAACATTTTTGGTAACCACTGAACCTGCAGCTACTATAGAGTGCTTTCCAATTGTAACTCCAGCAACTATGACAGAGTTTGCTCCAATCCAAGCTTCATCTTTTATATAAATGTGATTGGTTATTGTCAATTGCTCTCTAATTGAAAACTGGATGTCTTCATATCCATGATTCAAACCCGAAATAACAATATTTTGGGCCATCATGACATCATTTCCGATTGTTACAGGTCCGATGACAGTACTAGAGATACCAATTAAGGATCTATCTCCTATGATAACATCACCAACTGCATTATTAACCACAGCATAATCTTCAACTAGTGCTCCAGCTCCGAGGTAAAAAGTATTATTAGGAAGAACGTCTATTCTAGCCTTTCTTCTAATTCTTGAACCTTTGCCTCTTGTATGGATAAGCGGTGTCAGAAAGTATCTTACCCACCACCTAGGCTTATAGTCATTGCGAGGAATGAGGCACCAATGAAGGAACCCTTTTAAGGCCGGCTTGTCGTTTAATTTCTTGACATACCTTTTCATCCCAATGGATTCTTGTGATTTTAATTTAGCTGTGGACAAAGATTTATTTTTCCTCGTATTAAAATTTTCTACTATATACCAAAGTTGTTCAACCCTAGCTTTCCAGCTATTACTCTCTGCAACTGCTAACCTATTTTCAACATTTTCGGAAGAATTGTCCAGCAAGGCGTCGTATATCATAGCTACAAACTGGTTTTCATCTTCTGCTAAGTGAATAACATCCTTGAATGTTAAGATATCAATAGAGAAATTTGAAGAAACAACCGGTTTTCCGCTAGCAAGATATTCATTAATTTTTAAAGGATAGATACTTTTAGTTAAAGTATTACAGGCAAATGGAATAATAACACAATCCATGAAGTGCAAATACTGTGGTAAATCATTAATATTCTTCGATCCGGTAAAAACTACATTCGCTAAAGTATGCAATTTTGCTTGTTGAATTTCATTTTCACCATATGGTCCTACGATAAGAAGTGTCTTATCTGAGTGCTCAACAGCAATATTATATAATAGTGGGTAATTTATTCTTATTGGGTCCAAACATCCAGTAAATCCAATGATTTTGGTTTTAACATCTTTGATTTCCTCTGGTCTTTCGAACTTTTCATGCATGGTCCGATTAAATATCGCAATATCAGCTGCATTGTGAATGGTATGCACTTCTTTATTATATACAGACATAATCTCTTTAAGATTACTAGAGGTTGTAATTACCATATCTGCATTTGTAGCTGATGCTTTTTCTTGTTCCACTCCATGCCTTATGGTATAAGGATTTTGAGATATGTCATCAACAGACTGATATATATTTACTAGTGGTGGGTTATTTTGCGGGATGATGTCTTGAAAGAAAGGATCAAAACAATTAATTAAGATGTAATCTTTCACATCATATTTTTCTATAATATAATCGATTGATTCTCTTACTTTTTTATCATTTTTGGCCAACATCCAGTTATAAAACCTTCCTGGCGGAAGCCAATTTATTGGATACATGATCTTAGGAATGATAGAATAAAAATTTTCTGGCCCGTCTATATCTTCATCTACGAAAGGTTTTCCTTTAAAAAGTACACCTTTGAATCTCTCGATCATTTTCAATCCCGCCTTAGTAAAGTAATATTTATATGTAAAAGGGTGGCTGATATAAAACACACGTGTACCTTGCTTTGCAAACTCTTTGGCAAAGGAGTGAGACGTAGATGAAAAGGCATTATCCCATCTAAATATTGTAAAATAAATCACGTCGGTTGTCTTCTTCACCTTCTTTACTTGACTAATTTATCCGTCTTTATTTGGTCGTTTTGTTCCACTGTGTCTGTTAAGATATCACTTTGCGGAGACATTTTGTTATTAAAATAATTCCTAATTATTCCAAAAGCTAATATATAGAACGAAGGAACTTTCATTATAGCACGCCAAAATTTTACACCAAACATATAATTTAATGTTATTTGATGTAATACAAAGGTTGTTCCATAGGTTATTAAAGTACCATAAGCAGCCCCAAGTAGCCCATATTGCTGTATAAAAAAAATATTTAATATGACGTTTAAAATGGCACTAAAGAGAATAAAGAGAAAATTGATTTTAGGCTTGCCTATAGAATCCAGAATAGTCCCGAACTGATTTCCGAAAGGAAAAAACAAGGCATAGATCACAGTAAGGGATAATAATGGTACAGCATCGAGGTATTTATCTCCCCCAACTATAAATAAGACGAATTTTGGGAAAAGGAGTAAGAATATTGCCCCTGGGATAATCAAAGCCAATATTCCACCAACAGCATTTTCGTAGAGGTTTTTAATGTCCTCTTTTGTTCCATTTTTTGCTTTCCTAGCTCCTTGCGGGAATACCACCTGTGCAATAGATTGTGTTGGCGCCTCTAAAAAATTGTTGATACTGATGCATACCCTGTACATGGCCACTGCAATTGGGTTTATAAAATAACCCAGCATAAACGTATCAATATTCTTATACAGCATGGTACTCAAGTTGGTCCCAAAGACATATTTTCCATAACTGAACAATTTCTTTACCCAAGCCCAATCAACATCTCTTGCAAAAGCTAAATGTTCTTTGCCATAATAATAAGTTCCTAAAGTTGCCCCAATTATTGCCAAAACTTGAAATCCAGCTAAGTATTCTAAAGGAATAACTGTACCGTTCAAAAAAAGAATCAAAACAAGTACAAACAATAAACCTGACCTGATAAATCCTGCTACCATAGGCCCTTTAAACTTTAAATGGCCTTGCTGCACAAAGTTAATATGTGACATGGGTATTAAAACCAGGTAGGAAGCAATATAAATAAAGAATAAATTGAAAATAACTGGTGCCTTCCAAACCACAGATAAGGGTTTTGCTAAGGCTATCAACAAAGCAATAAAAACTAGAGAAAGAATAACATTTAAAATTAAGGATGCTGTTTGAATCCTGCTTTCTTCGTCTTCTTTTGATGTGGCTAAGAATTTTATCAAGCCGTTTTGGACTAATCCATTCTTGGCCTGTTCTGCAGCTTGCGTACTAGCTAGAAAGAGCGACCAAAAGCCGAACTCTTCTAAGGAGTAAATCCTTAGTAATATAAGAAGTGTTCCAAAATTGAAGATCAGTACAGAGAAGCGTTCAAATATTGTTTGTATCCCTGACCTAATCCAATATGATTTTCCTGATTCCGCCATGATGTTTTTAGCGGTGCAGCAGTACTATTAATTCAAATTGATTAATTCTAACTTATTAAGTACGGCACCCATTAATTTTCCATTAAGGTTTTGCAAATATTTAATGGATTTTCTATCTGAATCAGAAATATTTGACTCAGCAGAAAACACAGTAATAACCTTATCTACATATTCAGTTAGTTCTTTGGAATCTGCATATTTGTTTAACGAAGGGCCTTCTAAAAAGATATAGTCGTAATTGTTTTCAAAATCTGCCAATAGCTTTCTAAACTCCTTTCCAGCAAAAATTTCAGATGGAGAGCTCATTCCTCCCCTATTTCCTAAAATATCTACATTGTCTAATTTAAACTGGCCAGTACCTGAGGCATTTTTAGCTTCAAATTCACTATCTAAATTGGCTTCTCCAATAAGTCTAGTAGTCAGCTTGTTTTGATTAGAATCTTCATCAAAAATTCTGGTTAGAGAATTGTTTTTGAAATTGGTATCTATAATTAAAACCTTTCTACCTTTTAATGTCAAAGCATGTGCTAACATTATAATTACAAAGGTTTTACCTTCTTGTTCTTTAGTACTTGTGAAAAGAAAGGAAGTGCCTGAAGATTTTTCAACCTCATAACGCAAGCCTCTTATGGACTCTTTAAAGACTTCCAATCCTTTATTATTAAGCTCTGCACCGAAAAGCTCTTTTAAGTCAATATTCTTTTCTTTTAATTCATTTAAAGTTCCCAATAAGTTCAGATCAGTGAACTTTTCAAACTGGTGTGAATTGTTTAAACTGGTATCTAAAAAGGCCAACATCAAAAGTAACATGGAAGCAAAAGCTCCACCAACCACACCTGAAAATGCGGTAATTAACATTTTATGATTTGACTCTGCTTTGTTTGCAGCGTGTGCTTCTTGATTAATCTTTAGAGGGAAATATGCCTTGTCTAATTGTGTCTTCGTTGTTGTCTGCTTACTCTTTGCACCTTCATAAGCTTCTTGAGCTAAGCTAATTTCATCTGTAAATCTAGAAATGAATGTAATGTGCTTTACCAACGAACTAGCCCTTGCATTATACTTTGTTAATATTCTATTCAATACATCAGCAGATCGTTTTTTGTCTATTAAGCTCAACTCGTTTATTAACCTTTCTTTTGCTAAGTCCTCGCTAATATCTCCACTTGCAAACGATTCACTAGATTCTGTCTTACTATACTTTGTGAGCATCTCATTTCGTTGAGCTTCTAACATTGCAATTTCAGATTTTATCGCAGGATCTTTTGTAATTATATATTCTTCATTACGAAGCCGTATTTGTTCCTTAACATATACAAGATCATCGTTTCCTGCAATCTTATTCACTCGATCCCTCATCTTATCGCCGTCAGACTCTTCAATGTGGCTTTTTATCACACCCATTTGTTCTTCCAAAGAAGGAATGTCTTTTACCGTTAAATTTGTCTCTTGTTCTATGATAGCTATTTGAGTTATCAATTCGGTAGCCTCTTTGTCAAGATCTAAAATGTTATGTTTTTCTTTGTAAGCACTTAGTGTAAATTTTAGTGAATCAAGTTTTGCTCGAGAAGAAACTGCTTGTTCTTGTGCAAACTCAAAATTCTCCACATATTCCTTTTCTTGGTCGTACCTATTTACATCCAAAAATGTTTTACATAATTGGTTAACGGTATAGGCTGATAAAAAAGGATTCTCTGACTGAAAGGATAAACCTAAAAAATCAGTATCTCCAGATCTATAAACAGTCAAATTATCTTTGATGGACTCTATGTCATATTTAAAAGCTTCTGAAACATCTCTGTAATCTTTTTCAATTCCTATCTCCATCATGGAGCCATCATAATTCTCAATCTTTTGTTCAATTAATTTTAAAAGTCTTTGAATGTTGATGTTTTGAATTTCTGAAGCTACTTCATTTTCTAGTTTTCTAAATGGTTCTTCCGTTCCAGTTAGTTCATGAAGTAAAAGTTTGAATGATAATAACCTCAAGGTCGATTCAGATTGCATCTTTGTAACAAAGGTGCTGAAGTTCATCTTAATCAAATCATTTTGAATGTATTGTCTTTCCATCTCAGGATTAAGACCTGAGGTTCCAAGAATACCTGTTGAAATTAAGGCCTCTGATTTATATGTTTTTTCTAAGGTATTGACATATAGGAATGCAGCGATAGCAGGTACAATGATAGCTGTAAGAATCAGCCATTTACCTCTAAGCAAGATCTTAAATATATACCCAAAGTCCATTAGATGAATTTAATTTTAATTCTTAAGAAAATCTGTTATCCTTACAAATTTCTTTAATACACAAAGCTACTGCTTAAAAACCACTATCAAATGCTTATTGTTACTAAAATATGGCCAAAATTTAAATCTGTACTGGTTTTAGGCCTAAAAGCACGTATTATATAAGGATATTTCTTAATATTCTTCTTTTTTTACCTTAATAAGGTAATATCTCCTTCTTTGAATTCTACAAATCCATCAAAGAATTCCACTTCTAAGTGATATACAAAAACGCCTGGATTCATAGGTTTATTATTGTGCATACCATCCCAGCCTTGTTCTTCCATATTTGGATTCACTTTATCAAGGTGAAAGAGTCTTTCTCCCCACCTATCATATATGCTTAAATTTCTTACCTCTTTAATTTTATCGTCCCCATATATTGTAAAGAAATCGTTGATACCATCTCCATTTGGCGAAAAGGCTGAAGGAATGTAAATGTCATAATATTTCTCAACAAAAATCCTCACTAACTTATAGCTTTCACATCCTTTATCATCAATAACAGTCAGGCTTAAAGTCGTACTTTCTTCTGGAGTGATCACTTGACCTACACAAGTAGGACATATTAAGCTGTCAACACCTTCCCAATAGAAGGTATCAATATCTCCGGTCAAATCAGGAAAAATATCTATGCTTTCTCCATAGTCAATTTGATAGCTTATGGGTAAATCAATAAAGAAACCAGTCTCTTGGTAGAGTGTAATGCTATCAAATGCTTCACAACCATTTAAATCTTGAATAAGTAATTGATAAGATCCTGCTGTTAAGTTTTCAAATAATGAATCCTGCACAAAATTTTGGCCATCAATACTATACAGGTATGGTCCAGTACCTCCCAAACCTTGAAGGTTAATAACTCCTGATTCGGAATCATTACAAGACGGCATTTCAGAAGTAGCATTTAGATTTATTTCTGTTAATATGACCTCATAAATCACCAAGCTATCACAACCTTCATTACTGGTAAGAAAAAACGTATCAATTCCTACTTCTGCAAGATCGCAAGTCGGCTCATAAAATATTGTTTCAAAGGCTTCATTCAATTGAACACCAGATATTACAATACTATCGCAGCCTTCCATATCAGTCAATATACTTGTATCAGCAAATACCAAATCTGGATCACAAGTATAATCCATATTATAGGTAGTGTCTAGACCAGGAATGGTGTAAGCAAATATTAAACTATCACAACCAAATTGGTTGGTGTACATAATAACTTCTATCATAGTATCAGTAACAAAACAATTATTGTCATAAGTATAGGTTGAGTCTGCTTCTGCAAAGGAAATAATCGTGAAGATGGTACTATCACATCCGTACTGATTACTAAGTACTTCTTCGTTGGTACCTACATCATCTGGATCACAAGAAGTTACATTTAGATAGGTCGAATCTGGAACAGTATATTGAAAATATGTAATCACCAAACTATCGCAAAGTGCTGTTGAAAATGAAACGGTATCTTCTCCAACACTGATTAAATCACAAACTTTCTCAAATAAATAGGTGGTATCAGCTTCCATAAAATCAAATACCGTAATTACAATACTATCGCATCCATAAATATCAGTCAGTATCTCTGTTTCTGAACCAACTTTTTCAGGATCGCAAGTGACTGTATCTATGAAACTAGTTACACTCATTATTGATTCATAATTAGTGATGATCAAACTGTCACAACCAAATTCATTTACAAGGAAAATTGTATCTGAATAAGCAGCTGCATTACAAACGTAGTCCGGAATAATCTCTTCATCCGACCTCAACAAAGAAGTGGTTAAAGTAACAACTGAATCACATCCATAAGTATTTTGAAATAATACAATTGTCTCCCCAACATCTGCAGGATCACAACTTGTAAGAGGTATCCATGTGGAATCAGGAGGCATATAGGTGTAGTTAGTTATAGTCGTGCTATCACATCCAAAATAGTTTTGATTCAAACTTGTATCAGGAACAATTTGATTTATATCACAGGTAAATTCTTCAATCACTACAGTCTCGGGAGGCAAATAGGTATAAGAAGTAATAACGACTGAATCACATTCAACTATAGTCAGATAATCAACTGTATCAATTGGCGCATGGTTGATATCACATGTAATAGCCCCAGTCCAAGTTGTATCTGGATCTACGAAAACAGTGTTTATTATGACCATGCTATCACAGCCGACACTATTGGAATAAATCGTGGTGTCCAGACCAATATTTTGAGGTCTGCAATCAGGTTGATTAAGTCTAACCGTATCTGCATAAACCAATGTAGTATTTGTAATGATTAAACTTTCACAACCAAATTGATTTTCGAAAAATATTGTATCTGAACCAACAGCAGTGCTTACACAAGTAATTAAACTATTAATAAGTGTATCTGATGGTAATAGCGTTGTTGTTGTTATGACAATTGAGTCACATCCAAACTGATTGGAATAATTTGAAGTATCTATTCCCTCTTCAATTGCAAAGCAAGATTCTTCAGCTAAAAGCACCGTATCAGGAGGTAGATAAATAAAATTTGTAATTGTGATACTATCACAACCATATTGATTGCTTTCAACTAAAGTATCCAAGCCAGCTTGTAGGATATCACAAGTTAGTTCACTTGATAATTGCAAGTTTGACGGGAGTAAAATGGTGTTTGTGATCAATAAACTATCGCAACCAAATTGGTTCATAAGAATTAAAGAATCAATTCCGGCAAGGTCTGGATCACAGGTTGTTGTGTTGAATGTAAATTCTTGAAAAGGTAATGGATCTACTCTAGTAATAATTATACTATCACAATTGAATTGGTTTGTCAAAAACATGGTATCAACTCCCACCTCATCCGGATCACAACTAGTTAATTCTATAAGAATTTCAGGAGAAGGATTTACAATAAGCTCTGTAATTATTATACTATCGCAAGAAGCAGAAGTTAGCAAAGAATCTGTAAAAATGCCTGATTCAAATTGATAAGCTCCTTCTAAAAACAAACTATCACCCATACACAGGGTTTCGCTGTTATTGATTTCATAGCTATCATTGATAAAAATAGTTTGTTCTACCATTGCTGGATTTGAACATTCAAAATAAGAGTCGTCCAATACATATTGTGCTTGATAAATCGTTGTAATTTCTGGCTGAACCGTCATAACATGTCCAGAAGGAATATCTATTAGGAGCGTGTCCAAGCCATTTATAGATAGTAGGACATCAAAAGGGCCTATGCTTGTGATATCAAATACAATATCTATTGTTTCTCCTTCACAAATTGATTGATCATCCCCTAAACTTAAAATTGGTAAAGGATGTACAAAGACATTTATCTCATCTTCATAAACACATCCATTTGAGTCCGTAACAGTTACACTGAAAGTTTGATCTGAAGCAGGAAAGACTATCCTTACTGCTTGTTCCAATCCATCATCCCATAAATAAATACAATCCATGCACATGGGTATGCTTGCATCCAAAATAAGAGTTTCATTTAGGCAGATAGTTGTATCTGATCCAAGATCTAAAAATAATTCTGGAAAATAAGACAATTCAATTTCATCCGAATTAGAACATCCAAATTCATCCGTCACAGTGACAGAATAAATATCTGGTGCAAAAACATTAATGGTGTCAGTAGTTTGAAAAGTACTCCAATTATATTGCGGCCCTGGATGATTTGCATTTAGTGTAAACATTGTTTCAGCACAAAAAGATTGATCCGGTCCTAAATCTATATCTGGTAATGGACGGAAATAAATATCAACCGTATCCGCGAAGGTACAACCGATCCCATTGGTAACAGTCAATGAATAAGCTCCCTCATCAGAAACTATTATCCATGGACTAGTTTCGTCTGTATTCCATTCAAAGCTAATACCAGGTCCATTGATATTGGTTCCAATAGTAAATTCGTCTCCTGGGCAAATACCAATCTCTGGTTCTCCTAAATCAAAAACAGGAGCAGGTAGTGTATTGATATTAATTTCATCATAGGCCTCACAACCAAAATTGTCTGTTGTTGTGACACTAAATGTTACTGGCCCATCCGGTACGATTATTCTTGTTGTCCCTTCAAAACCATCAGACCAAATGTATTCACAGACGTAGTCCCGTCCTGTACTGGCATCTATTTCTACAGGTTCAAATTGGCAAACTGTTGTATCGATTCCTAGATTTAAAAAATCTCCAAGATTACAATCAAACTTTACAAGCAAACCTTCTTGAAGTCCATTAGGTGTATCTGTTATATCTCCAGTATCATCAGATAAAGTAAAACCTCCCACCATCATTCCTCCATCAGAAACATTTATTAGATCTGTAAAATTATCTTGATCTACCCCACCAAAAGTTTTATCCCAAAGCGGGTTTAAATTTTCATCCGTAATCAGAATCCAATAATCATAATCTCCTCTAGAATTTTCTGTTTTATCTCCATTGGCATCTGAGGAAGAAATTCCACTCAATACTAAGTAGCCTTTTCCAATACATTCAAATTCTTTTAAATCATCTCTTTCATCCCCACCTAAAGATCTATCTAAAAACTTAGCTCCATTATTATCCAATCCTACCACCCAGTAATCTGAGCCGCCAAGATTTGGTGAAATTTTATTTCCACTAATCGGAGATTGAGAAAGACCACCTACATAGATGACACCGTTGTTAGCTTGCTTGACAGCTTGGGCTTGGTCTTCCCACATCCCACCAAAAGTTCTATCCCAAATAAGATTTCCAGCAATGTCTATTTTTACTGCCCAATAATCATGACCTCCAAAAGAAGGTTCTGATTTTTCTCCACTTATACCCGATCTAGATAAACCAACTAGAATGAAGTCTCCATTTTGATCTTCAATCATAGCATTACAAAGATCATCGTTGTTTCCGCCATATCTTTGGTCCCAAATAAGATTTCCATTGGCATCTGTTTTTCCAACCCAATAATCATATCTGCCTCCTCTAGAAACTTGAGACACTTCACCAGATACTGCCGACTCTGTCCAACCAGCAAATAAAAATCCACCATCCACAGTTTGAACAACCTCATTGACATAATCACTCTGGTCTCCACCATAAGCTTTGTTCCACTCGTGGTTGCCATCCGCGTCAACTTTTACTAACCATACATCTCTAATACCTCTTTGTGTATCTACTTTTAGACCATCATCTTCTGAAAAAGAAAAACCAGCTAATATAAACCCGCCATCGTCTGTTGGATAACAATCCAACAGAACATCTGCTAAGGAGCCTCCATAAGCCTGAGACCAAAGTACATTTCCATCAAAGTCAGTTTTATAAAGCCAGTAATCAGAAGAGCCATAGGTTATAGCCGGCGTATCTCCACCACCCGGCCAAGAAGCAGATCCAGCTACCACATAGCCATCCGATACTTCTAAGATTTTTTGAACCTCGTCAAATCCCCCGCCACCATAGAGTCCATGCCAGGATTCACTAAACTGACTAAAGACATTTTGAGACAGGAGCATAAACAGCAAAAGCCATAAGCATACGTTCTTATAGCGCACATCATACCCCTGATATGTCCTCAAACAATCCATTAATAGAATAAAACGTCTTTAAAGTGGTATTTAACCTATATTTTTAAAATAAAAAATAATATTTCTGCTAAAAATAAAATATATAATCGGTTGAAAAGGAAATAGTATACGTCTATATAGACGTCATTTTTTTTAACTTGGTCTAAGCCATAGTTAAGTTTCACAAAAATACATTTATATTAACGATTTTTGCGCTATTAAAAGTACCTATTTCAACTACAAACACTACAAATGCGATTAACATTTTTATTTATTATTATATATGCAATAGTTTTACCAAACCTACTCGCATCAAGCATTCCTGTGATAAATTGTCCGCCAGATATTACTGCGGAAGCTCAAATAGGTACCTGTACAGCAATTGTCGATTTTATAGTCACCTCCGACAATACTTGTCCAGATGAATTGATTTTTCAAATTGCAGGGAACGGCAGTGGAGGTTCCTTTCCTGTTGGCATCACTACAAATACTTTTGTTGTAGTAGATGGCTTTGGTTCTACAGACACCTGCTCTTTTACAGTGGAGGTTTTTGACGTCACACCCCCTTTCATCTTATGTCCTACTAATCTTGCTTTTCCGACAGATGATGGCCAATGCTCGGCAGTGGTGGATTTTGAGGTAAATACTTTAATTAATTGTGGAACAGATTCGATTTATCAAATTCAAGGGCTTGCTTCAGGATCTGTTTTTCCTATTGGCTATACGCTCAATGAATTTGTTGCTGTGGATAAAAATGGGTTTAGAGACAGTTGTCGTTTTGATGTATTAATCGAAGACAAGGAACCACCTGTAGCAAATTGTCCACAGGATATAACCACGACAGTTGATCCAAACAGTTGCTTGGCAATAGTAAATTTCTTTGTTACGCCATTTGAAGACAACTGTGGAGTTGATACAGTTTTTCAAGTGGCAGGTCTGGCCTCTGGTTCGGCATTTCCAACCGGAACTACCGTCTGCAGTTTTGAAGCCTTTGACTTTGCTGGAAATTCTACCATTTGCAGCTTTTCTATTATAGTAGAAGATGGTTCTAATCCTGGATTCTTAAGTTGCCCGGAAGACATCACTGTTGGTACCTCAACTGACTCTTGTGGTGCTTTTGTCAATTATGAAATTCCAGAAGTCTCCGGACTTTGCAATGAAATCGAATATGGCTTAAGACAAAATTTATCAAATGCAGTCGATGGCTCTTACGGCTGTGGCTTAAATAAAGAATCTAGACACATGCGGGTATTTGACCTTGCTGGAATGGGGGTCGTTGGCGATTTTCACATAGAAACTGTTTTGATAGGTATTGGATTTGCAGATACCAATGATCAACAAATTGATCTAAATATTTATGAGTTGGATGGTGAACTAAAGTATGACAACATGTCCTTGGTTTTTTCAAAACAATTTATTCTTCCTACACTTGGTAATAGTAATTACGCATTGTTTACAAATTATGAGGTAGAAAGAAATAAAGTCATCGTTGTAGAGTTGGTTGTTCCGGAAACTAACAGCCTTCAATTCATAGCTGGTTATTCCTTACAAACGGAAATATATCCTTCCTATTTTGCTTCTGCAGAATGTGGTTTTGAAGAGCCTACACCTATATCGCTTGTTGGCCAAAACCTTTCTTTGATCATGGAATTGAATGGCACTATTTCTAACAATATTACACCAACACAAATTGATGGGATTGAAAGAGGTGGATATTTTCCTGTTGGAACAACTACCAATACTTTCTCCTTACCAGATGGTAGTACTTGTACCTTCGATGTGACTGTCGAAGATGTAACGGTGCCCAACATCATTTGCCCAGATAATGTTTCACTCACTTTGACTGGCCCAGTTTGCGACACCTTTGTATTTATTGATTCGCCAATGGCAGTAGATCTTTGTTCGGGTGTCGAATTGAGCAATGACTTTAATAATACGGGAGATGCATCAGACATTTACAGCAATGGGATTACTCCAGTTGTCTGGACTGCTTCAGATGCTGAGGAAAATAGAGCAATCTGTACCATGGAAGTTGAGATAATTGGAAGTCTTGCCGCAGATGTCAGCACAGAAAACGTGTCTTGTCCGGGAGGATCCGATGGCTCGATTGATCTTATCATCAATTCTGGTTCTGCTCCTTTTAACTTTCAATGGTCTGGCAATTTGAGTGGTCAAAATCCATCTGATTTATCCGCTGGAACTTACATGCTCACGGTCTCGGACAATAGCAATTGTCTTTTTGAAACCATCATTGAGATAACAGAACCAGCTCAGTTTGAACTAAGTAACCTTCTGATCACTGATGCGACAAATGGTAACGAAAACGGAAACATCAACATTGTAATTACTGGGGGAACTCCAGAATATACTTACAATTGGAGTAATGGAGAAACAGAACCCAATGTCAGCAACCTTGGTATGGGTTCTTATTCTTGTACCATCACAGATGCCAATGGATGCAGTTTTGAAGTTGGACCGTATGAGGTGGATGATGTTGTGCCAGTGCAACAAGTAGAATTATTTTCAGCTTTAAAAGTATATCCAAATCCCAGTTC
>CALIIW010000055.1 GCA_938018185.1 uncultured Saprospiraceae bacterium | reverse complement strand
GAATAATGTCATCCCTTCGGGATTAGTAAGATTTGCTTTAAAAGCAAATCAAGCCAATCAAAAGCATTTTTTAAACGTTATTAATAAGTAGACAACTTTTTACTAAGAAAAACACATGAAATTACTTCTTACATTTTTACTCTTTTTTACGACTAGCTTCACTGGAGACAATCACGAGTTTCATCTGAGCAAAAGTATAATTGAATATAATTCTGAAGATCAAGCCTTGCAGATTACTATGCATCTTTTTATTGATGATTTAGAAGAAGCGTTGAAATTACAAGGTGCAGAAAAATTATTCCTTTGTACGGAGAAAGAATCTGACCAAAGTGATGCCTTTATTTTAAAGTATTTGGAAAAGTCTTTTAGTGTCCAGGTTGATGGAAAAGAATTAAAATACAATTGGATTGGCAAAGAGGCGTCCGAAGACTTGCAAGCAATTTGGTGTTATCTTGAAATACCAGAAATGAACAAACCAGCTCAACTTACCGTTACAAATAATACGTTAATGGATGTCTTTGATGACCAAAGGAATTTGATCAACATTCTCGGTCCAGATGACAAAGAAGGTTATTTCATTTTTGAAAAAGGAAACGCCACGGACAGTGTTGATTTTTAATCCAATACTTGACAGGCACAACGGGTATGAAATATTTCAATCAATTTTTTAAATGGCTTTTTATTTTACCGATCCGGTTTTATCGATCTGCTATTTCTCCACTTATTCCACCTGCTTGCCGATTCACTCCAACTTGTTCTGCTTATATGCTTGATGCCATTACAGAATGGGGTGCTCTAAAAGGTACCTGGTTAGGTTTAAAAAGAATTTCAAAATGCCATCCCTGGGGACCGCACGGCCATGACCCTGTTCCCCAAAAGAAAAAGAAAAAATCCATATCTAAATAAGGAACGAGCGTAAAGCTTTCGTAATAAAAGCACAGAGTCCTTTCCCTTTCCAAACAAAAGTATTTATTTCGCATTATGAATAGACGTCCACGTAGAAATCGCAGAAGCATTAGCCATCGGGCTTTGGTACGAGAAACCAGATTGCATCCCGCTAATTTAGTTCTTCCGCTCTTTTTAGTAAGCGGTAAAAATATAAAAAACGAAGTCGCCTCCCTTCCGGGAAACTATAGAATGTCTCTTGATAATATTATAAAAGAGATAGAAGAATGTATAAGCTATGGAATATTAAGCTTTGTATTATTTCCGGCAATTCCCGAAGAGAAAAAAGATAAAGTAGCGAGTTATAGCTATGCGGAGGATTGTTTCTATTTGGAAGCAGCTCGTTTAATAAAATCGCAATTCCCTAATTGCACATTGATTTCTGATGTAGCGATGGATCCTTATAGTTCTGATGGCCATGATGGATATGTTGAAAATGGAGAAATCCTAAATGACGTTACCTTACCTATTTTGCAAAAGATGGCCGTTGCTCAAGCAAAAGCAGGATTTGATTTGATTGGTCCTTCAGATATGATGGATGGAAGAGTGGGTGCGATCCGGGAAGCTTTGGATGACGCTGGATTTATAAATACTGGAATCATGTCTTATACCGTAAAATATGCTAGCGCATTTTATGGACCATTCCGAGATGCATTGGATTCTGCTCCAAAGGCTGGTGATAAAAAAACCTACCAAATGGATCCAGCAAACAAAACAGAAGCACTAATTGAAGGGGAATTAGATATGGCAGAAGGGGCAGACATTATGATGGTCAAACCTGCTTTAAATTATTTGGATGTTATCCATTTGATGAAAGAGAATTTCGAATTACCGATTGCAGCTTACCATGTCAGTGGCGAATGCGCGATGCTAATTGCAGCTTGCCAAAATGGCTGGCTGGAATATGAGAAAGCGATGCCAGAGACATTATTAAGTATTCATCGTGCCGGTGCAGATGTTATCTTTACCTACTTCGCCAAAGATTTTGCGAAACTTTTTCAAGCTGGAAAAGTCTAGTCAAAGAATAAAAAAAGCCTATTCAAATTCCCCAGGGGTGATTCCAAAACGCTAAGTTTCTTATCAGGGTAATTGAAAGGCTTTTTAAAATAGTTGCCATTTAGCAACCATCAAAGTATCTTCAGTTCGATGGAATAAAATTCATTAATTATTATCCGTCAACTTATTGGAGGGTTACCTCTTTTTCTTCAATCATTTTACGAATATTGATCAAAGCATAACGCATACGGCCCAAGGCAGTATTGATGCTTACTCTTGTCAATAAAGCGATTTCTTTGAAACTCATATCCGCATAGTGACGCAATATTACTACCTCTCTTTGCTCAGGAGGCAACATGTCAACTAGTTTACGAATTTTCGTGTGAGTCTGACTTTTGATGATTTTGTCTTCTGCATTGTCGTCATCGACTTGCAAAACATCAAAAATATCAAAGGTCTCGGTAGGAGAAACTTTTGGTCTTCTCTTGTTTCTTCTAAAATAGTCAACACACATATTATAAGAAATACGCATAGCCCACTGGACGAATTTACCTTCGTGGTTGTATTTCCCTTTTCTGAGGGTATCGATAATTTTGATGAAAACTTCTTGAAAGATATCTTCAGCCAGGCTCTGATCCTTGACGAATAGATATATAGAAGTATAGATTTTTTGTTTATGTCTTCTTAGAAGTTCCTCGAAGGCGCGCTCATCTCCGTTAAGGTATTGAGCGATCAGTTGCTGATCGTTTAGTGGCATCACTTGCATAACTAAGCCATTTTTTATAGTGATAAAAAATTTAAATTAGTGTAGAAGTTTGATGCCTATAGACGAGGATTTTTAGATTAGTAAATAATTAATACGACTGTAATGTCAACATAATAATTCTTAAATGCAAGTACAAATTAGAGAAATACGTAATAGCTAGTATGTTTTTAACTGATCTTAACATAAAATTAACTGATCTGTTAACAGCTTTAAGAACTACTTTGAAGTCCCTGCTTTGTACTTCTAAATATATCAAAAATTACTCCACTTTGTAGAATTAGATTCCTTCAAATGTCATCAATTAAACATTAATAGAGCAAAAGCACCCGATCTTATTCTCAATTCTAAAAATGAAGCTAACAAGTAATTTCAACAGAAAACCCCGCTAAGTACCTGATTTCTAATGCGCTTGAATTCCTTTCCTCGTATTCTAAACCGATATATCATTATTTCTTCTGTCCTTTTAGATCATTTCTATTCTTTTCATTTCTCATCACATATTTAATAAAAATAATCCTTTGTGAATCTATGTTTTACTCATTTATCATTTTACTTTACTCAAGGCAGATAGCCAAGTGGTAGGACAAAAATAAGTTATAGTATAATTGCTAAGTCTTTTAGCCTAACTCTTCCTTGTTTTATCGTTCAAGCCAACAAGGATTAAACTCAAAAACAAATCGATTCAGACTAAAATACTTCACCAATTAATGTGAACCCATTTATGTCCTACCACTTCTCTATTAGTTTTAAACATTTATTCAGCTTAAAACTTTATTTTTGCGCGGTTGTTTCCTCAACGTATTAAACCTAAGAAGGAATCCTTATCAAAGTTGGTATAAAATGGCAAGAAAAAAAGCTGAAGTATTAGAGGTACCCAGAAAGAATACAGGAGATGCAGATATCCATATTCAAGGTGCAAGGTCTAATAATCTCAAAAACGTTAACCTGAAAATTCCACGTAATAAATTGGTGGTCGTTACAGGAGTATCTGGTTCTGGAAAATCATCCATTACTATGGATACTTTATATGCCGAAGGTCAACGCCGTTATGTTGAAAGTTTGTCTTCTTATGCAAGGCAATTTTTGATGCGGATGAAAAAGCCGGATGTAGATTACATTAAAGGCATTTGCCCTGCTATTGCTATCGAGCAAAAAGTAAGTACTAGCAACGCTAGGTCAACAGTGGGCTCCTTGACAGAAATCTATGATTATCTGAGGTTACTTTATGCTAGAATTGGAAAGACCTATTCACCTGTAAGTGGAAAGCTCGTAACCAAACATGAAGTTGCTGATGTAGTGGATTTTATAAAGACCTTCAAAGAGGGAGACAAAATGCAACTCTTTATTCCTCTGCAACAAAAATATGGAGAGCGATTGGTTGAAAATGAATTGAATCTACTTTTGCAAAAGGGGTACACAAGGATATTTTTTAAAAATGAATTACATCGGGTCGAAGACTTATTAGAAAAGAAAACACTAAAACTCGACAAGCCTGTTTCATTTTACCTCAAGAAAGACGTCAGAATTTTAATTGACCGATTTGTTGTCAAGCATGATGATGAAGAGAATGAAAAAAGAATTGCA
>CALIIW010000054.1 GCA_938018185.1 uncultured Saprospiraceae bacterium | reverse complement strand
AAAAAATGCTAATTTTAATTCAACTTTGTAAAAAATACATTGAATTGAAAATGATCATAGATTAATAAGCAATTATGCAGAATAACAAACTATTTATTAAATATACAAGTGAAGAAATTCTTCCAAAACTTACTTGGAGTCTGTTATGTTTAATTTTGCTAATCCAATCTATCGATGAAAATAAAATTCACTTTTCAATTTTTGCTATTTGCTGTTTGCTATTTTTGCTCGTAAAAATTGTAAGATGCTATAAAATTAATAACAGCATTAAGAAAGGTCATATGATTGGTTTTGAAATTACAGACCATGGCATTGTACACCATGTAGGGAAATTTTCAGGTATTGAACTTAATTGGATAGATATCGAAACCATCACTTTTAATTCGCTTAAAAAATCTTTATGTATACTGTTGAAGCCCAATAGTGACTATATATCTAAAGTATCATTGTATAAAAAGTTTTTAAATACTCTACTATTTAAAAAATCGCCTTCTAAAATCTGTCATAGCCTATTTATTTATGGAAAAAGCTCAGAAGAGTTGGAAGATTTTTTTAGAGCACATATAGAAGAGAATCTTATCGTTATTTAAATTATTGCATACAATCTGAGTTATACCTTGGCATACCTATCCGTTAAAAAAGTTTAAATCTACTTCAATAGGAATTCGATATCTTCTTCACTTCTTTAAAATGATCAGTGAAATCATATTAGAGTGATTTACTCGTAATCAATCACCCATTACCGAATTTAAACAACTATATATTTACAATAAGGAGACATAAAATCTTAGCTGGATGGCATCCATTTTAAAGATTAATTTGATTCAAAAATACTTATTTTAAAACTTCATTATTTGAGTATTTCTATATGATTTTGAACAAACTGAATCTAAATCTTACCGAATTTTAAACGGTTTTGAAAAAATGCTTGTTTTAGATAAAATTTAATTAGGTAAATTCAATTGAATCAAATTTGATCTTAAAAGAATGAAGGATTACTATGGGTAATAATAAAAAACTTTACATTAAATATACTAATAAAGAAATTTTACCCAAACTTATTTCTTGTTTAATATTCTTTATCATGTCTATTAATTTTATAATTAAAAATAGTTTTCTGTTTTCAATTTTTACTCTATGCTGTTTGACATTTTATCTATTACAAGTTGCCAGGTATTATAAAAACAAAATCAAGAGAGGAGAACTACTTGGTATTGAAATGACCGAAAAAGGAATTATACAGTACGTCGGAAAATTTTCAGGTATTGAATTTTCTTGGGAAGATATCGAAACCATCACTTTTAATACACTTGACAAATCTTTGTGTATAGAGCTAAAGCCCAATTTAGATTATTCATCGATGCTTCCATTCTATACAAAACTTTACTATTTCTTTTCGTTTAAAAAAACGCCTTCTAAGGTTTGTCAAAGTCTAAGTACTTATGGATTGAGTTCACCTCAGTTAGAAAGTTTCTTCAGAACGCATGTAGAAAATAAGTTAGTTGTAATTTAGAAAGAGTATCAGATTTATTCCTTCAACTAGCAGGTTACATATTTTTCGTGCCTTTTGAATCTTTAATGAAAAAGCAATCCTCATCTTCTATTCAAGAGAAGCTTAAAATAGATCGTGATCTCATTTACAAGTGATTCTCATCTCAAACAGCTTAATTTTTACCAAATTTAAAATGAAACCGACCGAATATAAATGCTGCTTTGCAAAAAATGCTTAATTTAACTCATCTTTATTTAAATATATATTGAAGTGATTTAAAAATTAAAGTGTGATTGCTCAGAACAGAAAACTTCATATTAGGTATACAAGTATAAATGTTATTCATCATATTTTTATGATTACATTGGCGTCTATCATATTTTTTGATTCTCTAAATACAGCTCTTTGGTTTTTTATACCTGATTTATTAAAGATTATTAAATTCTGCAAAAATAAAATGAAAATCAAAAAAGGAGAGCTAGTTGGTCTAGAAATTACTGAAAAAGGAATTATACAGTATGTTGGGGAATTTTCAGGGATAGAATTTTATTGGGAAGACATTGAAACTGTAACTCTTAATTCACGCTACATATTTTTGATCATATTTTTGAAACCCGATACTGATTATTTAGCAAGTGCACCACTCACCACAAGACTTCAACATTTCTTTTCGTCTAAAAAAATGCCTAGAGAAATTCGCCAAAGTTTAAGAATTTATGATTTAAGTTCACAACAGTTAGAAAATTTCTTCAGAGCACATATCAAAGAGAAGTTTATGATAATTTAGAATCAGCACCTAATATCTTCATAAGTGGGGCAGGAATTTAGGTGAGCCTAAAGGTGAGTTAGTGGATTTATAAATAAGCTTCTGGAAAGTTCTGATACAAATTTTTATATACTTCTAGATCGTCGTAAATATAAAAACTGACACTATCATTTTGAAATTGGCAAGAAAGGACATCAATAAATTTTCACTCCACCAAGACCAATTTCCCTTTTTGTAATGTACCTTGAACCGTAGACAGTCGATAAAAATAAATTCCTGCTGGAAGATTTAGATCGTTAATTTGTTGCTGCCCAAAAGGGTCAATAAAATTTTGCTGGTAAACTTCTTTTCCTTGTGGATCGTACAATCTAAATTCCACAAGCCCTTTTTGAAAGTCATAAAATTCCAAACTAAAACTTTCTCTTGCTGGATTAGGATATACACTTACATAATTATCAATTCTATCTAGCTCAAATGATGGCTCTATAGCTGATATCAAATCTGTTGGAAACAGCTTTGTACTATCACAAACAGCTCCTGTCCCTAATCTATAATTTGGATAACTAGGAAAGGTCCCAAGATTGTAGGCTGGAATTTTTATGTTTTGCTGCAAGCCACAGGCTACTCCTTTTCTATCTGGATGGTGTATGACGTGTATGGTGTTTGTGCTATTGTGAGCGGATAGATATATCCTACAATCTGGCCCACGCTCCATTCGAAAAAAAGGCGTTTCGTAACCAAAGAAGTCATCGTAGCTTTCTTCCCAATCCATAACTACTACACTTTCTTCAATATCTGCCCGCCACATGTCGTATTGGTAGATTTTTTTCCAATGGCAGGTGTAAAGAAAACGTCCGGATGCTGAGAATGCTAACCCTACATACCCTCCACCAAAATCATTTGGATCTTCTATAAAATTATAATTCGAAAGCACACCTGATGTTCTGTCAAAATTAAATAACTGTATCCCTTCATCTTCACCATATAAAGCCAATATTGACCCATCAGGTGAAAAACTTGAATAGCTTGTAGCTTGACTACTTGTGGAAATTTCAATGCCAATATTCTGATATGAATTTGAGTCTACTACACTTCCAGTAATGCTTGTAACTACTTTAATTTTGCCATACCTTTTTGGACTTACGATCCACCAACCTTCCTGATTTGTCTTTTTCGTGGCAGCTATCAGTCCAGATGAATGCGATGAGTCAATGAGCATATTTTTGGAACTCACAGATAATCCATTACCTAAGAGGATTTTGGTCATTAAAAGATCATTGAACGTATCGCTATTCTCGATGTTAACTCTTTTATGAAAAAGTAAACATTCATTTTTATCTTTCAAATTTGGAAGAGCTAACATACTTTGACTATCTGTAGAATATGCAACATTATATTCATCTTCACAAAATTCATCAGCCACTCTTCCTGGGTTTAATCCATCTCCATTTTCTATGGTTTCTCCATCTGCCCCGTATATACTACAGCCATTTGATACAAAGAGTAAATTCCCCATGCTGTCACTATATGTTACATTTGGACGTTCAATCATGTATTCTTTTTCATATAATTCTAACTGAATGATATCTTCATTAAAGTTCAGTAAATTACCCTTTCGATCTACTTCTCCTCCTATTTCAAAGGCACCGAAAACCCAATTGTAGTCATGCTTTTGGCCAAAAGCATTTATGGACAAACAAAAAATCACTAAAAAAGTAGAAATATATCTCATTAACTATTGTTTAATCCGGTAGTCCTGCAAACAAGACTACCGGATATTGATTATTTAATATACACAATTTTGGCATTAAGATTACGACCGTTTGTCAAGTAATAAATGCCGGGTGGTATGTTTTTTAAGCTTATGGATTGATTTCCTTTCTCAAGTTCGTAGACTTTTAATATTTGTCCAAGATGATTAAGCAAGTTCAGTTTTGTATCTTCTTCTAAATCAAAATTGAATGCTCCATTATTGGGATTTGGATAAACAATCAATGGTTTTGATTCGTACATTGTCTTCCGAAGTTGCTGACTTGGACAATCATCAAAATCAGAAAAATCTGTTACCTCATAAGTATTGTAGATAATCCTAGCCAATAAGGTCCCAGGACCTCCGTCTGCAGGACATTGGATGGCTATCGTATATATGTCCTCCCATGCAGTAGCATTTAATGCCTCTTTTCCTTCATCGATTAAGCGCAAATAAGATAACATTGCCATTTTCATGTTATTCTCAAAAGTTGTATTAGCAGTAAAACCATTCAACTGTTGAACAATATTTGTAAATGTTGCATTCTTGTTAGAGATCCAATTATTATAAGGAGCATCTAAATTATCTAGATCCACTTGTATTTGGTTTGCCAGTTGATTTCTTTGCGTTATCAAAATGGATAAATTAGTTTCATCACTTTCATTTTGAATAAGTTGATACAAATTTTTATATGCTTCTAAATCAAGCATTGTATTTTCAGAAATTGGAAAAAGCTTCGTTTTCCAGTTCTTGATCTGTGTCCAAGCATCTTGAAAAAATGAAACGGAATTATTTGTTGAAAGATAATTATCTACATCATTCTCAATAGAAGTATTGCTAAAGTCATTTTGACTAATGTAGGGATGTTGGATGTATTGACTCATCCAATTGAGAGCAACTCCATCCGATGTATTATATAAATCAGCTTGTATCAAATCTAGAATGTAATCTTCAGATGGGGGCGGCAAAGGTCTTCTAAATAAACAATCAGGGTCTGGGGTTCCTTCTTTTTGGGAATAAAAGTCTTTAACATCATCCGTCCCAGAAGAAGCATTTGAATAAGGAGGTACATGACAAGTATTGTTTTGATCGCCTTGAAATAGAACAGTAAATTTACTTTTTTCAACTATATCATCATTCATCCCTGCATGCGCCAAATCCAAATTGCTATTATCTGTCCAACAATTGTATTTTGAATATTGAGTCCCTATAATAGCATTAGAAGAAAGTGAAAGCCCAGTTACAAAATTGCTGATATCATTACATCTAAAGTCACAACGTCCATTGTCGAGATTAAAAACAGCTCCTCTACTTCCACCATCTAGTGAGTTTTCTCGATAGTCTCCAGACTTTGAAAGCATAGTAACCATGCTCGTAAATTGACTTCCACCTGAAATTTCATTATCAAATACAGAAATGTCGGGACTCAGTAGGACTCCAATCCCTTGTCCACGTCCAGCAAAATCAATAACATTGCGATGAACATTAAAATTATTACCTCCATTGATATTAATGCCATAAAAGCCTGCTTGACTGTTATTTATATTATTTTCAATGATGTCCCAAGAACTGCCTTCCTGATCCTCAAATTCATCAAACAGACCACTATTGCATTGTATATTTGCTTGATATCCACTCAAGGTACTTAAGTCATTGTGCGCTATCAATGCTGTAGAAGGAAAAGAAAGATTGCCATGTATTCCTATTCCATGAGAATTTATAGTGTTGTATCGGATATCATTATGGTAATTAGTGTTTCGATCGAGAAGTATTGCTGTATTCTGAATTTCTTGAAAACTTGCATCCAAAATAGAAACATCGCTGCCTTTCACCACAATTCCAAAATTAACATTTTTAAAATCATTAAATGAACCAGCTCCTGGTTCATTTTCTAAGCCATCAAATGAAAAATTAAATGAACCAGTCCCTAAATCAAAGCCTTCAACATTTTCAATAGTTATCCCTCTATCTATAGATTCAAAAGTAGAAAACCCGACTTGTAAATCTAAACAGTTTTGAGAAATGATACCAAGGTTCAAATTTTTATATTTTATCAATTTCGAATTCCCTGTAACCTGGCTTAACGGATCAAAATCTCCAATTAATTTTATGTGTAAAAAATTCCTTATACACACACCAAGATTTGGCTTATCTCCGTAAGGAATTAACACAGGACCAGTAGGAAAAGGATTTTTAAAATTTGGCATTAATCCTGTCCCCTCGAAAGTGATTCCTTCAAAGTCTTCCACATAAGAAGAACTAAATTTATAATCGGGGTCAATGAATGATAAACCAGTAAATCTGAAATCGAAAAAATCCACTTGGTTTAAATTTATCTGACCATGATTCTGTACCACAATACAACTATTGCCTCCTTCAATTATAGAGTTCTTTACAATTAATTTGGCAAAAGGCTCAACTGTGATGCTTTGCCAAAATTGACTACAATAAGTAATCTTGGAATCCTCAATGGTTAAAGTAAATCCAGTTTTTACAGTTATCCCTGCATCTTCTCCAGACATCGAAATCAAAGCATTTTTAAAACAATAATCTGTATCAATTTCCAAGTTGGAAGGAATCGTGAATCTCTTTTCATTGTTATTAGAACAAGCAATGCTTGCTTCATCCAAAACATCAAATTCAATGTTATCTAAAATGGAATTATAAGCAATAAAAGTTGAAGTTTCATATTGAATTGCAGGAGTATCTAAATTGCAAAACTCTGTGCCTAGATAATTGGTAACAAAAGAACTTTGATCGGGTTTCTCGAAAGAATTAATTGGTGGATTAGTATTTCTTAATGTGCTAGTATAAGTTTGGCAAGGATTATTATTGTCAAAAGTAGGATTCAATGTTAACACATATGAATCTACATTCCCTTCTTCTACTATTTCACTGACTATAAAATCACCATTCATATTATCAACTTGAAAAGCTGGATACCTATATTCTGCGTCAATAACAATATCTATACTCGTACTCTGTCCCGGGTCACCACAAATTTCAATTTCAACAAATACATCTTCATGGCAGTTGTCGATAAAAACTCCATCACGCGAAGAATAAGTTAGTGTAATAGTAGTCCCGTTTGGCAAAGTGCAGGTCTCCGTTCCAATGACAACTTGACTCAAACAAAAAGAATGGAATACAATGAAAAGGGAAAATGTTAAAACAAGTTTAGTATTTTTGATTACAAGTTCATAGGTTCTTTTAAAATATTCATTTAAAAATTTAAGGTGTTTTAGATTTCTCATTTTAGTTAGCTTTAAATTATATAATAATTCAAGATATCTAAAACAGTCTTTTCAGTCTAAAAAAAAGGCATCCGTTTTATATTCGGTCGGTTTCGTTTTAAATTCGGTAAGACTTTTTGCTTTTATTAGGAAATTTTGGTGAAAATTCGTTTTTGGGGTAGCACGCAGACTAACTATTATTGAGATTTGAAGATGGAACAATTGAATCAAAACTCATTACAAAAAACTAAATCTAAATAAAAGCACCTCTATTTTCACTGAGGTGCTTTTAAAACCTTTCAATTATGCACAAAGAAATTATATTTAAAATCATCCTTTGTTCCTTTTTATTCCTGCATTCTTTTTTTCTATTAAACTCACAAATACTAGTAGGAGATGTTTTATTGAGTACCCACCCTGAGGATAAAAATTATGGATGGGATGTTGCCTTATCAGGAGACGGAAAGACCCTTGCAATTTCTGATGACTCAAGTTCAGAACTTACATTTTACAATGGAAAAATAGAAGTATATCATCTTTCTAATGACCAATGGGTCGCTAAAGGAAATCCTATTTCTATACCTGTTGAAAATGCATCTACTGGGAAAAAAATCCAATTAAGTCAAGATGGAGAAAAATTAATGTTTTCTTTAGCTAATATTGACAATCAAGATATTCCTAGAGTTTATGTGTATGAGTTTAAAAATGAATCTTGGATACCTTATGGAAATCAATTAACATCAACAGCAGGAACAAGCTATGGTTATTGGCCAATTTCCTTATCTGGCAACGGCAATAGATTTTCAATTGCAAAGGATATTCCAGGTCAACCGAATAGTGCGTCAATTTACGAGATAATAAATAATCAATGGCAAATGGTTGGATTTCCAATTACGACAAATGAAGTCTCTGAAGGGATTAATTCTACTATATTATCCTATAGTGGAGATACGATCGCAATTGGTCTCCCCAAATACATTGCTAATTCCGGTGCAAAAAGAGGCTTTGTGGTATTTGCATTAAACGACGATGTCAAATGGGAACAAATTGGGAATATTGTTTCTGGAGTCGAATCTAAAAATTCCATAAGCGGCCAAATAAAAATGTCATCGGATGGTAAGAGGATAATAGCTTCCGGCTCGAACATTAGTCCTAACTTTAATGAAAAGGTAATAGTATTTGAATTAGATCAATCAAATAATTATGTTCAACTTGGTCAAAATATCACCCAGCAACTCCAAAATGTTGACTTTGGATATAATACTTCCATTACAAATAATGGTGACAGAATTGCTATCAGTGCTCCTAAGAATTGGGTAGATAAAATACTAGTTTCTGGAAGCACATACATCTATGATTGGAACGGAATTGAATGGAAAAAAATGGGATTTGACATTGATGGTGATGAAAATTATGAGAGATCCGGTTTATCAATTTCATTGTCAGGCGACGGGAATTTTATTGCGGTAG
>CALIIW010000053.1 GCA_938018185.1 uncultured Saprospiraceae bacterium | reverse complement strand
GTGATTACCCTTTCGGGAAATAAGGGGGCAACCATTGCAGACAATTATAGCCTCTATGATTTTGTTCTTTTGGACAACCTAAAACTTTTTGATAGTGTAGTCTCAACGGAAAATTTGACAAAAGGGACTTATCAAGTATTTCCAAATCCAGGTACTGATGTTTTTACATTTAAGAGTAACAGTACAGACAAAGTGTTTGACTTGATAATCTTTGACAACTTAGGTCGTACGATCGCTGAGCAAAAAGAACAGATAGGCAGCGCTATTTGGAATACACCAAGTAAAACAACTGGAATTCATTTTTATACTATTATAGAAAAGAATGGAGCAACAGCTTCCGGAAAATTTGTGATAGAGTAAATAACTAATTTAAAATTATACTTTATAAAAAAGCTGACAGTTCTCTTAATGGAACTGTCAGCTTTTTTATATCAAAATCTTAAAAAATATTTATTCTTATACCAATATTTTATTAATTTAGAATATAATCCTTTTTGCCTGATTTTAAAACCAGAATAAGGATGATAGATACCATAATTTGCGATTTAATTTTTTATTAAATTAAAGGAAGATGTGAACGGCTCATTAGCAGCAATTCAGCAGATTTGCGACTTATTATATTAGCCCATATCAATAAAACAAAATGCTATGAGAAAAACTTTACTTTTAGTTCTATTCGCATTACTTCAAATAACTATCAAGGCCCAAATCTTAAATCCAAGTTTTGAAGACTGGGAACCAATCCAAAATTTTGAAAAACCCTTACATTGGGAAACCAACCAAGATTCAAATTTCGAAAGATTTGTTAAAGATACTGATGCAGTTCAAGGGAATTATTCTTTAAAAATAATACCAGGTCCTACCAGCGATCTGCAAGAATGTACTAATACTGCAACAGCGGGTTTTAAATTGGAAGGTCCTGTTGGAGAAAATAAACTATTGACATTTTTTGTTAAGACTAAATTTGAAAAATCTAATACCTCAGGGTTTATATTTTTTGAAATTTATGGAAATTTTTATGCTCAAGGTGCTGATGCAGGAAATTTTAGATGGGAGACTTACGATGAAATTAACGCTTTTAAAAAGATAAAACTTCCTTTTGATAGTTCAATTGCAGATTCTTTAAAAATAACAATTGAAAGTGGCTCAGCAAGAGATTCTGAAGGGAATTGTATAAGAAAATCAATTTCATGGTTAGATGAGATAGCTATTGAAGAATCTCTTTCAGCTGGTAATTGTATTTCTCCTTGTCAAGTGTATTGTGGAATATTAGATTCGTGTGTAAATGTTTGTTCAGATGCGGGCTTTGTAGTTGCCACAGATAACTGTGCAGATGCAGAAATTGCAACTCTATGCGATCTGGATGGATTTAATACGATAAACTGTTATTCTACTCCCGATGGGCCAGGTGGCTTGCCACAGTTTTGTGGACCTGGAACTATTGTTCACAATAATACTTGGGTAGGATTTGAACCGCTAAAAAATGGAAGACTACACCTAAATATTGAAATAATAAATTGCTTTTCTCCACACCCAAGTTGCAATGGTTTACAAGCTGCTGTTGCCAGAGCCCTCTGTTCGAATCCTGGAAATGTTTTTTCAGGATTTGAATACGAAACTTTAGATTGTGCTAACTGCGTTAATCAAACTTTTGACCTAATCACAGTAGATGCTATTGCAGGAGTCCCACATTACATTATGATTGATGGCTGCTGTGGAGATGCTTGTGAATATACTATACATGTGATCGATGGCTTTGAAGAATCAAGTTTGGAAGTAGAGGCTGTCTCTGGTGTATTCTGCGAATCAATCGCAATGCCTAATTGCGGATCAAAAATATCAAATGCGTTAGCTACTGCGAAAATTGATCCTTTTGAAGATCCAAATCCTGATTACTTTTTTACTTGGCGAGATCCTTTTGCTCAAGTTATATATGAAGGTCCAGCAAATGTAGGAACTAGTCAAAGCTCCTTGTCAGGAGTGAATCCAAATACAGGGCAATCTTATTTTTGTAGTGAAGGAATATATTCCGTTGAGATAAAAAATCTGAATGATTGTTCTAAAGCGGATAGAAATTTCAATGTAAGCTTTTCAGAGACTCAGGAGGTGAATATTCTTGCCTCTGATATTTTTCTTTCATGCAATGAACCAGATGAACTTTTGCTAGCAAGTCCAACAGATCCTACAGTCATTCCAACTAAACACCAATGGTTCAAAGTTGACGATAGTACTTTGCCACCGGTACAAAACCAAATTATAAACGAGGTCAATGAAAGTTTATCAATTTCTCTTGATGACCCCCTTACAGGACCTGGAATTTATCTATACAATATGTATGAAATTTCTAGTATCTGTCCTTCTGAAGCTATGATTGAAATGCTAGCTGATACTCTTACTACATCTAATATAAATATTGACTCCCCAGGAATTCTTGATTGCATTAACAATCCTAGCCTTCAATTAAATGCAGCTAGTACTTTTCTAATTGGCCCCTCTAGTATCTTGTGGACCTCCGCGGATAATTTTCCAATAGAAAATTCATCGACACTAATTCCTATAGTAAGCCAAGCAGGAATTTACACTATTACGATCACAAACAATGATAATGGTTGTGTAAGCGCTCAAGATGTAGAAGTATTTAGCAATTCTTCTGAAGTAGATTATACGATAGATCCGGACCCTAACAGCATTACAATTAATTGCCAAAATGAAAATGAATTATTTACTATTGTCGCAACTGTAAACAAGGCTCCAAATTATGAAGTGATTTGGTATGATGGGGCAGGTCAAATAATTTCGACTGGAACGACTTATGAAGGCTTATTACAAAATCTTGCATCCGTCACAATAAATAATTTAGATAATACTTGTAGTAGTAGCAATGAAGATTTTACTATTATACAAAACACTCTAAGCCCGGATGTTGAATTTATAGAAAACATCACGATCAATTGTCAAAACCCTCAAGAAAATTTTCCGGATCATCCAGACTTTACCGTTACCTGGGAAGATGAAAATAACAATACCGTAGATGGACCAATCAATCAAGCTGGAACTTACCATGCTACAATTATAGATGAAATAAATTTTTGTGAAACAACTGCTAGTCTTGAAGTGAACGTACAAGAAGATCCAACACTGACTTTGACCGCTCAAAATATCTTGTGTTTTGGAGAAATGAATGGCGCTATTTCAATAGCTACAGAAGCCGGATTAGAGCCATTTACATATGAATGGGATACACCATTTGGAAGTATGATGCCAGTTGACTTGACTGCCTTAGCAGTAGGAACATATTCACTTACTTTAACGGATGCAAATAATTGTACCAGTGAACAAATGATTACGATTTCTCAGCCGGAACAACTGCTGGTTGAATTAAGCGAAACAGGAAATCAATTAGAAACTATTATTCAAGGAGGTACTCCACCATATACTTATTTGTGGAATATAGGATCCACAAACCCTTCGATTAATTTTGATCCTACCCATCATTATACCGTGACTGTGACGGATGCCAATGGATGTACAGCAGTTGCAAGTAGAGCAGGATGTGAGGTGTTTTGTTCTGTAGCCAATACTATTATAAATCTATGCTCTAGATGTGACAATCAAATTTTGGCCGACAATTGTGCGGATGCTTACATAGGAACTTTAATGGAGTTAGATGGCTTTACATCTACCTTATGCGGATTGACAGCAGATGGGCCAAATGATTTAATGGATTTTTGTGGCCTTGGAACGATTGCTCAAAACAATATGTGGATCGGTTTTGACGTGCCTACTTCTACAAATAGTATAACACTAGAAGTTGAAATTATTAATTGCCTTAGTACAAACAATGCCTGCAATGGCATGCAAGCTGCAATCGTAAGGGCAGTATGTTCTAATCCCGGAAATGTATTTGAACCAAATGGTTACGAAACTTTAAGCTGCGTTAATTGTGCTACAAGTACTTTCGCACTTACTACATCAGACCTAATTCCAGGCCAGCCTCATTACTTAATGATAGACGGTTGTTGCGGAGACGCCTGTGAGTTTAAGATCAATGTTATTGACGGTTTACCAGAATCACCTTATCGTTTAGAATTCGTTAGTGGTATTCTTTGTCCAGATATTTTAAATCCAAATTGCTGTTCACCAAACTCTGGAGCTGTGGTGCAATTGGCATCTATTGATGGGACACCTTTACCAGAAAGTCACGAATTCAGATGGTATGATCCAAATGGAAATATAATGTGGGAGGGGCCAGGAATTCCAAACGGAAACACAATCTTTTCATCTCTTACAGGCACTAATCCTGCAGGGGGAGGAGTCTATTTCTGTTTAGAAGGTACCTATAAAGTAGAATGCTTTTCTCCAGGAAGCTGCGAAGTGTTGACTTTGGAATTTGAATTAGGTGAAGCGGATATACCGGGGGCGGAATTTTCATTTTTAAATGGAGATCAATTGGATTGCAATCAACAATCGCTAAGCTTAAATGGAACGCCTGATGATCCAGCCTATGATATTCTGTTTCAAAATTGGTGGAAAGTTGACTTCAGTAATTTCCCTGCAACTCGAGAATTTATACCAGCATCTTCTGGGTCACAGACTTCAAATTTAGTAGTAGAATTAGATGATGAATTTACTGGCGGGGGAGTGTACCTATACACCTACATTGGGATGAATGATTTTTGCGTTTCAGAAACTATGGTTTGTATTGCCGTAGACACCATTTCTCCAATTGTCAATATAGGCGCAGCTGGAATTCTGGATTGCGACCAAAGTGCCAGTATAATTTTAGACGCTTCTGCTTCTGTGGTCAATAGAGCTATTATAGATTGCAACATTACATTGGATATTCAAGCAGGTGGATTTCCACAAGAAGAAATTGTACCAACTAATAATTACACCCTGTTGTGGACTTCAGATTCCAACCAGCCTATACTTAACGAAGCAACTTTTACACCTACTGTCAGTCAAGCGGGAATATATACATTAACCATTATCAATCTAGATAATTCCTGTTCTGCTTCTGCCTCAATAGAGGTTTTTCAATCTGCTACAGATTTAGATTTTGAAATCACACCGGATCCTTCTAGCATTACAATTGATTGTAATAATCCTCAAGTTGACATTCAATTTTCTGTGCAAACGACTAATTCAAATGCCCTAATCGAGTGGCTGGACGCAGATGGAAATGTTCTTGCTACAGGTCCAACTTATTATGCTTCGAATCTAAATCTTAGTTCAGTATCTGTCACGGATTCAAATTCGGCTTGTTCAAGTACACAGGCAATAAATTATATTGCAAATTTTGAAGAACCCGTGATTGATTTTCCAACTACTTTGCAATTGGATTGCAATCTATTGTTAGTTGACTTGCCACAAAACAATAATTACATTACAACTTGGCGAGACGCTAGTGGCAATATTATTTTAGGAAGTACGGATCAAACAGGAATTTATTATGCTGAGGTAGTAGATCCATCAAATGGATGTTCTGCCAATGCCAGTCTGTTGGTTGTTGCTGCAGAGAGCCTTGAAATAATAGTAACTGCTACCAATTTATCTTGCTATCAATCAACAGATGGAACAGCCATGGTTTCTGTTCAGAATGGACAAGCTCCTTTTGTTTTTTCTTGGATGACTCCGAATGGTACCGCCTCCGAAAGCACACTGAATAATTTGACTGCAGGTCAATATGATCTCACAGTGACTGATGCAAATAATTGTACGACAACAGAATCTATATTCATAAATGAACCTGCAGAACTAACTTGCACGATTGATGAAATGAGTCAAGGTCTTTTAGCTTCAGGAAATGGAGGTACAGCACCATATACATTCCTCTGGTCTAATGGAGAAATGGGAGAGCTCCTTGTTAACTATGCTGTCAATTCAAATTATACAGTTAGCATTACAGATGCAAATGGCTGCACCTGTACAAATACTTTTTTCGCTTGCAACATCAGCATTGATTTTCCAACAAACGTTTCTTTAAATTGCAATAACACAAGTTATACCTTACCACCTACGCCAAACTATAATGTAAGCTGGACAGATGAGGATGGGAATGAGATTCAAAATTTAGTTCTTACGGAAGCTGGCGTTTATACAGCTCTTGTCGAAGATATAATTGTCAATTGTTTTATAGAACATGTTTTAATTATTACCCTAATTGCTGATCCTGAAATCGAAATTAGCGCCACTAATATTTCTTGTTTTGGAGCCATGGACGGCAATATTGAACTGCAAGTATCAAATGGGCAAGAGCCGTTTACTTATTTATGGTCGACACCGGATGGTGTAGCACCAACAGCGAATATGGCATCGTCAGGAAGCTACGGCATCACGGTCACAGACAGTAACGCATGTTCAGCGGAAGCGACTACTATAATATTAGAACCGGAAGTTCTTGAAGCAGAGATATTTTTGAATGGAGATAACAATTTAGAAGTTGCTCCAACAGGTGGAACAGCAGCTTACACTTATTTGTGGTCAGACAATAGTACAGCCTCAATAGTATTGAATCCATCAAATAATTTGGCATACTCAGTTACCATAACAGATGCAAATAATTGTTCTGTAATTTCTAATTATATAAGCATCGGGGAATGTGAAATTTTTTGTTCAGAAACGGATAGCTATACAAACTTATGCGACGATTGCGGGACAGTAGTTGCAAGTGATAATTGTATTGACGCAATACCAGTTAGTATTTGTACAATCGATGGATTCCAAACAACTACTTGTGGGTTTACAGCAGATACCGAAAATGAATTAGCTATCATTTGTCCTGGTTTTACCAGCATTAATAATAATCTATGGATTGCATTCACAGCAACAAAAAGTGGAAGGCTCCATCTAAATATTGAAATAGTAAACTGTTTGTCACCAAGTCTTTCTTGTAGTGGAATGAAAGCAGGTCTTTTAAGAGGGGAGTGCAACATTTCTGATGGGCCTGAACTCATGAACTTGGATTGTATCAGTTGTGTAGATCAAAGCTTTGATTTAATAACAGTAGATGCAATTGCAGGTGCAACTCATTTCTTAATGATCGACGCTTGTTGTGAGGATGTTTGTGAAATTATAGTTCACCTTGTAGATGGAGGAGACAATTCAAATGGATGGATAGCAGAGTCAAGCCCAGGGATATTATGCCCAAACCTTCTAGACCCAGATTGCCATACAATTGTTACCCCGGCTATTATAACTTTGAATGACGTTCATCCAGCATTGTACAATCATGAATTTACATTTGCTTGGTATGATACTGTAGGCAATTTGGTAAAGTCAGAGACGGAGCTATTCAATGTCAGTACACAGGTTCAAACTTCGTCCGAGGGGATTTGTATCCCAGGAGTGTATACAATTGAAATATCAAATGCAGCAAATTGTTGTCTAGCCACTGAAACAATCGAACTAAATTTACAAGCATCAATACCTGCAATAATAGAAGCCGATTATGCGGCATTTGATTGTGGCCTTTCAGAATTGACTTTAATTGGATCTTCCTCAGATCCTTCCCTTGTGCCAATATCTCAAACCTGGTGGAAAGTAGATTACAGTACGACACCGCCAAGTTTGATTTCAATTCCTGAGTCTTATGGAAGTCTTACTTCTACTTTAACTGTTTTGGCGAATGACCCGAATACTGGAGTAGGAGATTACCTATTTATATTTACTGATGCTACGACCATTTGTGCTTCAGAAGCTTTGATTACTATATCAGAAAGTCAAAGTGGAGATGCTCCTCAGGCGGTAATTGAAACACCGGGCACCATTTCATGTTTTGGTGTTATAGGTTTAGAATTAGACGCTTCAGGATCTATTTTGAATGGAAACAATGTTAGCATACTTTGGACAACAATTAACGGAGGTATGATCCTCAATGAGAACACACTCAATCCAACGGTATTTGAAATAGGAGAATATACTTTGACTCTTACAAACGAGGATACTGGTTGTAGCGATTCCGCAACAGTTCTTGTAACCGCGGTAGAAGATCTTACTTATGAGATCATACCTTCTACTTCAAGTCCAGTCATCACTTGTAGGCTTGACACCTTTGAATTTGAAGTTGTTTATGATTCCTTAAATAATTATGAGATAGAGTGGCTTGACGGCAGTGGATTTGTTTTGCAAACTGGACCTAACTATTCAGGAACAGATTTAGTATCAACTGTAACAATATTAGATGTAGAAACAGGATGTACTGTAGAGCAGTCTTTTAGTTACACAGAAGATCAAAATAACCCGGATGTATTTTTTCCAAGTTCATTGACCTTAGAATGTGGTGTTTCTATTGTTTTACCAGACGACAGCATATATCTTGTCGAGTGGTACGGTTTTGATGGAGACTTGCTACTTGACAATATTGTAACTGAGCAAGGTACTTATATTGGCATTGTTACAGATGAAACTAATGGCTGTACTTCAACAGTTGAGATTAATGTTGTAAATGAATTTCCCCCTTCCATTTCTGTTGATGCAACGATACCATCATGTTTTGGTTTTAATGATGGGGCAATTCAACTTACAGTAGATGATGGAACAGAGCTATTTTTCTATACTTGGTCAGAACCTTATTCTGATTCTACAGGCTCAACATTGAGTATGATTCCGGCTGGAACTTATGAAGTTACCATAACGGATAGCCTTGGCTGTTTTTTACTTCAAACCATAATATTGTCATCGCCTGATGAGCTTGTCGGAAATGTTATTACAAATATGGATGGCATGCTTGAAGCAAACGCAGTTGGAGGAAGCACACCTTATAATTATTTATGGAGCACAGGAGAAACATCTGCGGTTAATGAATACGCAATTACGGGAGAGATTTATCAGCTTACTGTTACAGATGCCAATGGTTGTACAGCAGTTGCCGAAGGACAATTAATAACGTCTTCGGAAAGTGCTGGGCAAATAGGTTCTGATATAAAGGTTTATCCAAATCCGACATCTGATGTTATTAATGTTGATTATAAAGGACTACAAATCAAGTGGTCATCAATTTCAGTTTATACAGTTATAGGCCAAGAGGTTTATTCGTTGATCAAAGAAGGAAAGCTTTCGAAAATAGAGTTGACAGAACTACCTGCAGGAATTTATTTCATAGAAATAAAAACGGATTTAGGAACTGTAGTGAAACGGATAATTAAGAATTAGAATTTCTCACAATGTTTTTATCCGTAGCATATGGGCATGCGCTGATGCATATCTAGAAAGGAAATAAGAAGGATCAAGATATGCCCTAATCCTTCTTATTACAGTAAAGGTCTTAAAAGTCAACGAAAAGCGATCAGCCTTTAACTGAAAACCATTAACTAATCTAACAACATCCACCACCCGGCGTACAACTATTATTCTGTACGACAAGATCTGAAAGATTCATTTTCTTTTTCTCTTCAGGAATCCCACACTTATCTGAAGCCAAGCAATCGGTCATCTTAGTGCCAAGAACAAAAGATTTCCCGTTATAAGACAAAGAATATTTTCCAATTGTGTCTGACTGATACTCTACTTCGATTTCGTGATTGCCTATCCCAAGTTTTGTTTCAGATAATTCAATTATAGCTAACATCTTTTCAGGTGCCAATTTATGATCATCGTCATCAGCATGCCAAAGTTGAAAATTGACTACCTTTTCTTCTCTAATCGTGCCTCCACAATCGATGAAGTTTTTAGTGATGCTACCAACTTCTGTAACGTGGTAGTGTGCAGGAACAGATTCTCCAGAAGGCAATACAAAACTCAAGTGTTCTGTAGTTTTTATAATTTCTTTAAACTCATTTAATTTCATGATAGATAATTTTTAAAACTAATTTCTTCATATTCAGATATTTTGTCAATTGACAAAAAGAAATACTTTGATAAAATTTGTAGTGCTTTGTTTTCAACTTGATAACAAACGGTGTTGTTAATAGTTCTGCCTTTAATAAGTCCAACAAAGGTTAGCATAGAAAAATGCTGAGAAATTGTTGGTTGCGACAAAGGTAATTCTTCAAGAATATCTTTAGATGTACAAATTTGATTGTTCAATAAATAGTTGATAATTGCTACTCTTGCTGGATGTCCAAGACCTTTACAAAGATTGGCAATTTGATTTAATTCGTCGGAGAATTCTGCTGCTTTGGAGGCTCCCATAGCTTTAAGTTTTAGTTTTGTTAAGAAATAGCTTTATAATTTTCTTCTAGTAATATTGCAATATTACGTTTGATTAGCGAAAAATTGCAAAAAGTAAATCTAATTAACAACTTCTTCACAACAAAATGTAACTTCTGTTTGGATAATTTCAGGCTTTGGTCTTGAAATTAGAAGGTAGAGTATCGAGAAACACTGGGCTCATCGTAATATTGCAATATTACTTTTGAAAACCCAAACTCAAAAATCCTCCTACCTCTCCTCCTACAAATCTCTAATCCTCTAAAAAAAACCCTAGCCAACAATAACCTTAACTATTCAAACGATACAAATCCCTCAAATTCCTTCCAAACCCATTATAATCCAAACCATAACCTACCACAAAGTCAGCAGGAATCTCAAAACCCAAATAGTCTATCTTAATGTCATATAAACAAGCAGTAGGTTTATATAAAAAACTAGCTATATTTATTGATTTAGGATGCTGTGATTTTAGATGATCTAAAAGGTGCATCATCGTATGCCCTTTGTCTACAATGTCTTCAACAATAATGATGTGTCGATCTTTTATGTTTTTAGAAAAGGTGAAATCTTGTTTGAGTTCCCCTGTACTTGACGTGCCTTCATAAGACTGAACTTTAAGAAAAGCTACCTCGCAGTTTATATTTGCAGCTCTGACTAAATCTGCACAAAAAATAAAAGCACCATTTAAAACAGCAACAAAAACAGGTGAGGTTTTAGAATGATCTGCTGCTATCTTTTTACCTAAAGATTCAATCCTTTCTTGAATTTTCTCCCCCGAAATATATTTTCCAAACGTGAGATCCTGAATCTGTACTTCTCCCTCAAGCAATTTTATCGTCTTTTCCATTTTATCTAAATATAAACCCAGGCTTACAAGCCGTACTTATCAATCAAATAAACCAAACTTGTAATTGCCGCAGCTCCCATCTCTAATTCTCTTTGGTTTACTGCATCTATGGTGTCTGCAGCGGTGTGGTGATAATCAAAATATCTTTGTGAGTCAGGTCTAAAGCCAAACAACATTCCCTTTTGTCCTTTTAAAGGAGAAATATCTGCACCTGATCCCCCTTTGCTAAATGACAATCCAAAAGGCTCAAGTAGTGGAAGCCACTTTGAAACGTTTTTATACCGTTCACTAAAAATATCAGCATGGCCATCAGCAGAAAATCCTCTAGGCGTAAATCCACCTGCATCAGATTCTATTGCGGCTAAATGATATTCGTTATTTTTATCAGAAGCTTCGGCATAAGCCTTGCCACCTCCAAGACCATTCTCTTCATTCATAAAAAGGACACACCTCAAAGTTCTTTTAGGTCGATAATTTAATTTTGTTAAAATATTCAAAACTTCCATAGCGTGTACACAGCCTGCCCCATCATCATGAGCGCCTCCACCTACATCCCAACTATCTAGATGACCTCCAACAAGGATAATTTCTTCAGGAAATTCAGATCCTATGATTTCACCAATTACATTGTGACTTGGCGCATCTTCAAAAGTTTTGCAATCTGTCTTAATATATACTTCTACAATACCTTCTTTTAAAGTAGCAGAAAGTAATTCAGCATCCATCGTGCTGACAGCTAATGCGGGTATCTTTACATTGCCTTCTTCATTAACGGTTACCCCTGTATGAGGGATGTCATCAATTTTAGTTGTCATAGATCGAACCAGTGCACCTATAGCACCATATTTAGAGGCTTTCGTTGGGCCCCATACCCTTTGATCTACAGCACCTCCATAAGCATTAAATGTTCTAATTTGAGTAGGGTCCATGGGACGATTAAAGAATACAATTTTTCCTTTAAGCCCGGCTTCTCCTAATTTTTCTAGATCATCCAAGCTTTTTACTTCGACAACTTCTCCAGATATTCCTGTAGCAATAGTGGCAACTGAATTTCCAAGCGCTAAAACGTCTAAATTCGTTCGTTTTCCCGTCTTTTTAGAAGTCATGTATACCACTTCTTTTTCTCCTCTTTCCCAATGAGGAACCATGCAATCCTGTAAATGTACTCGACTTAAACCTAGGGTATCCAGCATGTCTCTGGTGTATTCGACCGCCCTTGCAGCAGCTTCAGAACCAGATAACCTACCACCAATGTTGGAGCTCAGATGATCTAGCCAATCGTAGCAGCTAGAAGAAGATAAAACTTGGTCGTAAATGGCTTTTATAAAGAAAGCATCTTCTGTTTCTTCAACCTTTTGGGCGTAAACATCGAATGAAAGGCTGATTATGAATATGATCAGGGATAAACGTGATAAAAAATTAGGCATATAGTTCAATAATTAAGAGCTTGAAGATATTAATTAGTCCTTGTTATTAAGACTTGTGGAGATGTTTTTTCAGGATCCTTAGTAAGAATGGCCTATTATATTAGATATTTTGCAGATATTACGCTGTTAATCTTTTTAATTTATTCAATTTAACGTTTCGATTTTGTACCCATAGAGGTATAATTGGCGTCTAAAATAGCAATAATGAAAACCCAATATTACAAGGCGGTTCTTTGAGAAAGCAAGCACTAAAGAATATACCAGACGAAGAGATCATCTCTCTGTATCTAAATACACGAGAATCATCTTATTTCTCTATACTATATAAGCGGTATGGGGGCAAGGTGTTTAGTAAGTGTATTTCTCTATTGAAGGATGAAGAATTGGCAAATGATGCGACTCAAGATGTATTTATGAAAATATACTTGAATCTTGCCAAATTCAGTGGAAAATCTAAATTTTCTACCTGGGTGTATTCCATTACTTATAATTATTGCATTGATTTTATAAGAAGAAGAAAGAAAGATAGAAATCTATTTGCAGACGATGAAGTTGAAAATGTTGGGGAGGTCATAGATGATGTTCCAGAGAAAGAACTTCTAGAAATGGAAGTGAGCAGATTGAAAGTTGTGTTAGAAAAGATCCCATTAGGTGATAAAACAGTCTTATTAATGAAGTATCAAGATGATATGTCAATTAAAGAAATTGCAGAAATTCTTGATAAATCTGAGAGTGCCATAAAGATGAAAATCAAAAGGGCAAAACACAAAGCTCAGAAAACGTATAAAGACATTTTTAAAGACCTGTAAACGCAAAATAATGAGTGAAGAAAGAAATAGTTTTAAAAGGTTAGACGACGACTCAGAATTACCGCCTAATGGCGAAAAAGAATTAAATGGATCAATATCATTAATCAATTCTGTTTCTAGAGTTATTGAATTATATTTGCCTGGATTCTTCCAGTTGTTAATTTCTATGTCTGGAGGAGGTTCAGAAAAGAAATTAAAATCACCACGCAATGCTGATGGTGGTGAAATTAAAAGAGATAACGAAAACTCTCCATCAGAGCCACCATTATAATCCATCAACATATCTGTAAAGCTTAGTATTTTTATTAAACCCAACTAAACGAAAAATCAATGGGTGAATTAACATCAAAAGTAATTAATGGTTTATTTAATGACTTGGTTGTAACCCTACCGAAATTATTTAAGGCCTTAGTTGTTTTTATAATTGGTTACCTAATTATAAAGATGATTGCATGGGCTATAAAAACTGTTTTAAAGAAATCAGGAATAGATAAATTGAAAGACAAATTGGAGGAAATTGACTTTGTTAGTAAATCTAACATTCAGTTTGTTCCTAGTACGATTATTTCTAAACTGGTTTATTATTTGGGACTACTTGGGATAATTCTAATATCTGCTGATATTTTAGCAATAGAAGAGGTAACTGCTCTAATTCAAGATGTAATTAGACTGATTCCAAATTTAATTGTTGCAGGTATAATTATGGTATTAGGCCTATTAATAGGGGAAAGTATTCGTAAAGTTGTACTCTCGACTTGTCAATCTTTAGGGATACCGGCAGCGAAAATCATAGCTTCATTCGTTTTCTTTTTTGTGTTAATAAATGCACTAATGATTGCCTTAAAGAAGGCAACTATTCCAACTCAATTTTTAACAGATAATTTGACCATCATGTTTGCTGGAATAATTGGAGCTTTTGCTATCGGTTATGGAATAGCTTCCAAAAGTATTATGGCAAATTTTCTTTCCTCTTATTATTCAAAAGGAAGAATAAATTTGGGTGACAACATAAGTATAGAAAATATAACAGGAGAAGTTGTCTCAATGGACAGCACTACAATCACATTAGCCTCTACTTCTGGGCGAACCATAATCCCACTCAGTAAATTTACCGAAGAGAACATAACAATTCACGATAAGTGATTGACGCGGACTTTATGATTATTAAATATAAATTCAAATTAACTATTACGAACTAAAAAAATTAAACATGAGTAGAAAATTATTTTTATTGTCTTTAGTTGTAGCACTCTTTACATTTGGCTTAAATGCTCAAACAGTAGATGAACTAAAGACTCAGAAAGCAGACAAGCAAGCGCAATTAGACGCACTAGCTGCAGAAATTGATGACCTTAACACAAGAATTTTAGAATTTCCAGGTTGGAAATTTGGAGCCTTAGGTACTATTGGAGGTAACTACAATAAATACAACGACTGGTATGGTGCTGCAAACCCTTACTCTGGTGGTTTGGATCTTGGACTTGCTGTAAACGCATTTGCAAATTTAGATAGAGAAAAAGATTTTTGGAGAACTGGATTGAACTTCAACTTCCAAAAAGCTAGAACAGTAGTTGATAGTAGAAACACTGATGTAATTCCTGATGAAGGATTTTCAGGCGTTCCTACAATTGCTGATAACATTGGTATCAATTCAGCATATGGTTATAAATTGAATCCAAAGTGGGCTGTATCTGTATTAGGAGATTACAAGACTACTTTATCTAATATCAATGATCCTGGTACGCTTGATTTAGGAGCGGGTCTTAACTGGACGCCAATTCCTGCTTTCACAGCTTATTTTCACCCATTAAACTACAACTTTGTATTCTCTAATAATGAATTACAGAACTACGAATCTTCATTAGGTTGCAAGATCTTAGCTCAATACAATAGAGAGTTTTCTGGTATCGCTTGGTCTTCTAATCTTTCTGCATTTGTTAGTTATGCTGACGTTAACAATTTCTCAAACTGGGAATGGATCAACGGTTTTGGCTTTAACGTATGGAAAGGTATTGGAGTAGGTGTTTCACTTGGTCTTAGAGGTGACAAACAACAAGCTTACAACAACTACGTAACAAATAAAGTAGACGGTAATGGTGTACCTTCATTCAGTACTCAAGTTGATAATACTGATAATATTCCTTTCCTTGATATAGCAGATTTAAAAGATGCTGACGGATTTGAAAGCAAAGTTCAAACATACCTTTTAATAGGTCTTACTTATGCGCTATAAGCCATATGTAATAGCATAAAAATAAACGAAAAATAAACGTCAGGGGACTATTCAGAAATGGATAGTCCCTTTTTTAGCGAATTGCAGTGTATTTGTTTGATTAGTTTAGCTTATCTTATAAAAAATCTTTTAGCTTGATTAGACTTTTTTCAATATTGCTTTTACTTTTTATGTGCGAAACAAGTTTTGCGCAAAGTGGGCTTACTGTAAGAAGTATTAGTATTGAAGGAAATAAAAAAACCAAGGACAAAATTATTCTTAGGGAATTGACCTTTACGACAGAAGATTCTTTCAAGCTTGAAGAACTTAAAAAAGAAATAAGTCGGAGTCAGGAAAACATTCTCAATACCAGCCTTTTTGTAAAAGCAGAAATTCAATTAATTCAATTTTCCGAGAAGTTGGTAGATATAAATATTGAACTTGTTGAAACCTGGTACCTCTATCCATACCCTATATTCGAATTGGCAGACAGAAATTTTAATGTCTGGTGGCAAGAACAAAAACGCTCTCTAAAAAGAGTAAATTATGGCATTAGATTAAACTATATTAATCCAACTGGAAATAGAGATAAATTAAAACTGACCTTGCAGGATGGATACACAAAAAAATATGAGCTTGAATATTTTATTCCAGGAATAAATAAATCTCAAACTCTTGGCGTTTTTACCAACTTTTTCTTTTCTAGAGGAAAGGAAATTGCCTACATCACTCAAGAGAACAAACTTCTTTTCGAAAATTTTAACAATGAATTTTTAATAAGAAGATTTAGAATCGCAGCAGGAGTTTCCTACAGACCAGCTTTTTATGCCTACCATACTGCCAAGATTCTTTACAGTGATAATACCATAGGAGATCGTATTGCATTTGATTTGAATGAGGAATACTTTCTTAATAATAAAGCAAGCCAACAACACTTCACCTTGCAATATGAAGGAGTACTTGATAATAGAGATATTAAGCCTTACCCCCTTAATGGCTATTTGCTGAATGGCAGATTGCAAAAAGATGGTTTTGGAATCTTTGATGATGTTAATGCGTTTTTTTTGAACGCTATTTACGCCCAGTATCTAAGTTTTAACAAAAGACTTTCATTAGAAGCTATAGTCAGGGCTAAATACAGCTTCATTAGAGAGAAGCAACCTTACACCCACGTCTCCAATGTAGGCTATGGGCAAAATGTAATGAACGGCTATGAACTATATGTTATTGATGGCTTAGATTTTGGCATGTTGCAAACCACATTTAGGTTTTCCTTTTTAGAAAAAGAATTTAAATGGGGTAAGATTATGCCTATCAAAAGTTTTAGAGAAATGCCCACTAAGTGCTATTTTACAATAAATAATGACTTGGGTTATATTAACGCACCCTACTATGATCATTACGGAAGTTTAAATAATAAAGTGCTTTGGGGAGGAGGATTTGGGCTAAATCTTGTCTTTTATTACGATAAGGTGCTTAAGATTGAATATAGTTGGAACCAACTAGGGGAAAAAGGCGTATTTTTAGACTTTAGTCTTACACTTTAAAATACGATAATTAAGTGCAGGTTGTAATTTTCGGAAAATATGTGAAAGAAGGGAATATTCCTTATATACAGGAATTATTGGACGTGCTTCACGAAAAGCAGATAAACGCTTACATCTATGCTCCATATTTCAAACAATTTAATGATAAAATAAAATTTAAGCGTGATGTTGGAGTTTTTGAAGGCTACCTTGATCTAAAGGTCAAAAAGATTGATTTTATGATTTGTCTTGGGGGAGATGGCACCATACTAGATGCAGTCACTGTAATCTTAGATCAACATGTACCAATCCTAGGGATTAATTTGGGTAGATTAGGTTTTCTGGCAAGTATCGATAAAGGAACAATTAAAACTGCTATAACTCAGCTTTGTGATGACCGTTTCAGTTTAGAAGAAAGAACCATGCTCTATTTGGAGTCTGATAAAAATCTTTTTGCCGATGTAAAAGTGGCCTTGAATGATTTCACCATATTGAAAAGAGATACCTCTTCGATGATCTCAATCAGTGCTTATATCAATGGAGCTTATTTGGCTACCTATTGGGCAGATGGAATAATCTTGTCAACACCAACTGGTTCGACTGGTTATAATTTAAGTTGTGGGGGCCCGATTATTTTTCCAGATTCCGGCAACTTTGTTTTAACTCCAGTTGCTCCGCATAATTTAAATATTAGACCGATAGTTATTTCAGATGACGCCATTGTTTCCTTTGGTGTAGAAGGTAGAGCTGAAAACTTTTTGTGCACTTTGGATTCCAGGTTTGAAACAATCTCTTCTATGGATGAAATAGCAATCCGCAAAAATGATTATACCATCAAGTTGGTCCAATTGCCCAACAAAAGTTTTTTAAGCACTATGCGCGAAAAACTTGCTTGGGGAATGGACTCAAGAAATTAAATTCATGTTAGCAGGTATTCAAATAGAAGATAAAAATTACCATGTTGATCTTAATCAAGGAATTGATCTTTCTTTTCCATTAAATCATGGAAAAGATAATCCTAAATGCTTTTATGCCCCAGATCCTAATTTTGAACCTGTGAAAACAGATTCTTTTATTGGTTCTACAGCAGAAGGTAGTCCAGTAAATTTTTATAATGTGTTTTTTAACCCGCATGGATCAGGGACTCACACAGAATGTGTTGGGCATATTGCTAAGGAAAAATACTTAGTAAATGCATGTCTCCAGGATTCCTTTTTAGTAGCAAAACTCATTGATATTAAACTGGAAAAAACAAAAAATGGAGATTATCGTATTTCTAAAGAGGCACTAAAAAAGAAAGTGAAGCCAAATGGGCAAAAAGCACTTATAATCAGCTCTGATATTTATACTTATTTCAAAAGCATGGATTTTTCTGGACAAAACCCGCCATACTTCGAACCTATTGCTCTAGCTTATTTAAGGGACTGTGGAATCGAACACCTTTTGACAGATTTTCCTTCGGTAGACAGAGAAGAAGATGAGGGTAAATTGGAGGGGCATAAATTATTTTGGGATTATCCTGAAAATATTCGTCAAAATTGTACCATAACGGAGTTAATTTTCGTCCCAAGTGGAATCAAAGAAGGTATTTATTTGTTAAATATGCAGGTAACAAACTTATCTTTGGATGCTGCCCCGAGCAGACCAATCATATACAATTTAAATCCAATTTAAAAATGGCACAATTGTCATCTCATTATCTGTCGGAAATCTATCAAGAATTCAAAAGCTTGAGAGGTTCCGAGTTAGCTGAGATTATAAGGTTTTATGAGGAGAACAAACAAGAAATCTATTCTCTAGAGCTAAATGAGTTTTTTGAACTCCAAGTATCCTACCTAACAGCTCTTTTTGATTTTAATGAATTTGATCGATTTCTAGCCTTAGTAGATGAAGCCATTGAGACCTCAATTATTCACAATATTGTATATGTAGATCATGAAAATATTTTTAACAAGCTCTTATATATGAAAGGGGAGGCTTGTCATTTTAATATGAAATACACAGAAGCAATCTATATTTTTGAAGAACTCATAAAAATTGACCCTTATAAGGATAAATATTTCCAAGCATTAGCAAAAACAAAAAGTAAGATCATTCCAAAGTATCTCAAAAACTCAAGAGCTATAAGCATCTTAGTTTTTATTTTGGCTGCCTTTGTTATAGGGTTTGAGGTTTTAGTAGTAAGGAATTTCTTTCTTGACAAAGTTTTTGTAATTGAGTTGTCGAGAAATATTCTTTTTGCTTCAGGCTGGATAATTTTAATTTTTGGAGAGTTGATTCATTTCTGGAAAGTTGAAACCTATATCAAACAAAAGAAAAAGCGCTTTAGAAAAGCTAAATCATTTCAATAACAAAACAGATCCCTTTTCCTGGACTTCTGTCCCATCATTCATCTTTAGACTAATCAAAAAAGCATAGGCTCCTTGTGGCATATCACGTCCTTGCTTTTGACCATTCCACCCCATTTCTGGATCACTAGAACTGAATATTAGTTCTCCCCATCTGGACCAGATATTCAATTGATAACTTTGTAAAGATGCTTTATTGAAAAGTAATGGTTTGAAAATGGAATTTTTCCCAGATGGAACAAATGCATTTGGAACAATAGCATAAGCTGCTCTTTCAACACAACATCTGTTGGATTGTATAAATGCATCAATAAGATTCCCATCAAGTAATTCCAATCTTGCATCTGCAACAAGATAATAACAGAAATCTTCATTTCCTACAGCTATTGCTTCATAGTCATCTAGGAAGTTAGTAGTACCATCCGTAATTTCCGCCAGCAACTCTTCTGAACCATTATTAATGCGGTAAAGTTTATAAGAGTTTAAGACAGCTCTATCCATTTCAAAAATAGACCAGTTAATTTCATTTGCGGAATTATCTATTTGACGACAAGTCAGCACTATATTTTTTGCCTCGTTAGAGCTAGCCATATCTCCACAATCATCAACAGTTTGAATTTGATATGTAAATATTTCTTCGGTAGCGTTAATGTCAGAATCATTGTAAAATTCGCTTGCTGATAAAGGTGTTGGTACAGGATTTTGTATGTCAGAATTTGAGTTGCCCGCAGCGTCTGTTTGCACAATGTCATATTGTGTCAATTCAGCATTGGGATTCCAATTCCAATTGAGTTCTACTTCATTACTCAAATTGGTACGCACAGAAACAATACTTAATTCCGTGATAGCTTCTGTTACATTTGCATTGAAAGAAACAGTATTTGAGCGGGAGAAAACAGCAGAATTGTTTTGTTGGTGAGCTTGTATAAAAATTTCATAATCAGCACCATCAACTATTTGATTCAAGGTATAAGTGTTTTCAGAAGCATCTATACTTGCAATTAATTCTGGAGTAGCACCATCTATAGAAGCCCAAACTTCTTGCCTGTCAATTCCAGATGCCCAACCATCATATAGGTTCCAATTTAAGGTAATCTGTCTTTCGCAATCACTTAAGTCAAAATCAAGAAAAATAGTTGAATGCGGGTCTCCAAATATACTTGTGTTTTCACATGGATCTAACGCGACCACAAAATAAGATTCAATGCGACTATTTTGATCTGCATTAGGGTCAATATATTGTGTTTGATTGAAAACAGTATCAATTGGGAATGTTCCGGTAACAAAAACTCGATAAATAATGTATGCGTTCACTTCAGGAGAAGGACTGGTTTCCCATTCAAGCAAGACTCCTCCGCCTTCAACGCTTGCTCTTACAATTGGTCCAATTTCAGGGGGCCTTGTATTTAAGGTGTCAGAAGTAAGTTGCACTTCTCCTGGACAATCATAATTGCTGACTAAATAATAGTAGAATAAGTTACCACCTGGATTAGGGTGCTCATATTCTGTCGCTGTAAAAAAAGCGGTGTTGTCTAAAACAGTGTAGGGGCCATCCTCTGTGCTTGAAAAATAAATCGTATAACTAATGAAGGGACCGCAATCATTAATTGGAGCTTCCCAAAAAAGAGTATCGTTTCTAACACAAAGAAAATTGGGCGGATTTATTTGTGAATAAATACTGTTAATTACAAACAGAAAAATAGTAAGAAAGAATATGGGTGATTTTAAATCCATAAAAGACAATTGGCTTATAGTATTTACTTTAAAGAACGGCTAAACTTCTTTTCGAATTCTGCCATAGAATATCTTTTTGCTAACTGATATTCTATTTCAACTCCTTCAGCAAGTACCTTCTTATAATAAACAAGACCTATGCCGTTTGCATAAAATTCTATTCCAGGATAAATAGGTTCTAAATATCCATCGTCTTCAACAAAGTGCTCAATATGCTCTTGAATTTTAAAAATACTACAGGATCTAGACTTTCCTTCAAATTCAAATGTGCTAAGATTATTTAAGAACGTTCTTGATCTATTTAAAGTTATAGAAGTACCTTTTTCCTGTGTAATATCCCACTTTAAGGCCATTTTATATTCTTTCAAAGAGTCTAGCTTAAAAGCAGGAAAAACCTCATTAGATATGACCGACACCTTAATTGGCCTTTTCTTTTTGTCTTCAGCATCCTCGTATAGGATAAAATCTTCAAGCAAAACAGCATTTTCGCCCACCTTTTCTCTAATGAATTGCTGTACCTCAAATTGAGAATTATAATTATTGCCAATAAGATATTTTTCACCATCTACTTCCTGAACCATATAGTACCAGTAATTTACTGGCAAAGAGTCGTTCTCAACGGGTTGATATTCATAAACTAGGCCTTCTTTGAGTTCTTCAAGAGGATAATAATATGCTAAAAATCCAGCCTCCTTTGGAGCCTTTTGACATGAATTTAGGCTAAGCAACAGAATTGCAGCACAATACATAAGAAATATCGACTTTTTGAGCATTGTTTAGCTTTTCATTAACAAAGATAGACTTGAATTATAGCGCATCTATTAATATATTCAATTTCTGATATTACAGTTCTCAGATTAGCTTGAAAATAAGGATTGACATATAACGTAACAATAAGGAAATTAGACTGTTAAATCACTAAATTAGCAAATCTATTTACCTGTTTTAAGCGTTTAAGTCTTACATAGCAGAAGAATTAAATTAACAACAGAATGGCAAAAGTAAAGGATAACTACCAACTTTTAATTGAAAAGCTAGACCAGTTTATTCGTAAATACTATATCAATCAACTGATTAGAGGTTTTTTGTATTCTGTAGGCTTCATTTTGCTACTTTTTCTTCTTTTTAATGTCTTGGAATATTATTACTATTTCAGCTCAGATATACGAAAAGGTCTTTTTTACTCCTTTCTAGGTCTTAGTTCCGTTGCCTTAATTTATTGGTTAATTCTGCCTTTAGCTAGATACTTCAGATTAGGTTCTGTTATTAGCCATGAGCAAGCTGCCAATATAATTGGTGATCACTTTGGTGATGTAAAAGATAAGCTGCTAAATATTCTTCAGTTAAAAAAGCAATCTCAGAGTCAATCTGACAAGTCATTGCTTTTAGCTAGTATCAACCAAAAATCAGAAGAAATAAAACCAGTTGCTTTCAAAGGGGCAATTGACCTGTCAAAAAATAAAAAATACTTGAGGTATGCCCTGCCACCTGTCATGATGCTGCTCGTACTTTTATTTGCTGCGCCTAGTATTCTCAAGGAAGGAACCAATAGACTTATCAATAATGATAAAGAATTTGAACGTGCAGCTCCTTTTCAGTTTCTTGTTGAAGATGAAGACATGACTGTAGTACAGTTTGACGATTACCCTTTGACAATAAAAGTTGATGGGGAGGTTTTGCCAAACGAAGTATTTATTGATATTGAAAATCACAAATATCGAATGCAAAAGGTAGATGCCAATACATTTACTTACAAGTTTTCCAATGTTCAGAAAAAAACAAATTTCCATTTGACTTCTTCTGGAGTAGAATCTGAAGACTTTGCGATTAATGTTTTACTTAGACCAAATATCACAGGTTTTGATATAAAACTTGACTACCCATCTTACATCGGTAGAAAAGATGAAAATTTATCTAACATAGGAGACGTAGTCGTGCCTGTTGGAACCAATATAAGTTGGTTTTTTAATGCCTTGAATACGGATAAGATTGACATCAAATTTTCAGGTCAAAAAGATAACAAAGAAGCCAAGAGAGCTGGAGAAGAAAATTTCACTTTTTACAAAAAGGCTATGAGGGATCAGAGCTATAAGCTTTACATCTCTAATGCAGATTTGCCAAATGCTGATTCAATCAATTATTCAATTTCTGTAGTTCCTGATTTGCATCCTTCTATCAAGGTTGAAAAATTTGTAGATAGTCTAGATAACAAATTACTTTTCTTTGTAGGAGAAGCATCAGATGATTATGGTTTGCTTAATTTATCTTTCAACTATAGAATAACTAAAGATAAAGGTGGACAAGGTCCTTTGCAATCAGTTAAGATGAAAAGACCTGATGCAAAACAAATTCAGTACGATTATACCTGGGATGTTAGAGAGCTTGACTTAAAGCCAGGAGATGAACTGACTTATTATTTTCAAATTTTTGACAATGACGGAATCAATGGTTCTAAATCGGCAAAAACAAATGTGATGACATTTGAGATGCCTACGGTTGATGAGTTTGAAGAAATGGCCGAAAAAAATAATGAAGAGATCAAAAAGGAATTGGAAAAATCCATAAAAGAATCAAAAAAGATTCAAGAAGATTTTAAGAAGCTGAGAGAGAAAATGCTTCAGAAAAATGAAATGGATTGGCAAACTAAAAAAGAAATGGAAAAGCTGCTTGAGAGACAAAAGCAGTTAGAGCAAGATATAGAAAATGCAAAAGAGCAATTTGAGGAGAATGTAAAAAATCAGGAAGAGTTTACTGAGGTTGAAGAGGAAATACAGGAGAAGCAAGAAAAGATTCAAGAGATGTTTGAAGAGCTGATGAGTGAAGAGATGAAGGAGCTGATGAAACAAATCGAAGAATTGATGCAAGACATGGAAAAAGAGGATGCACTGGAAAAGATGGAGGAGATGGAGATGAATGATGAGGAACTCAATATGGAAATGGATAGAATGCTTGAATTGTTCAAGCAGCTTGAAATGGAGAACGAAATGAATAAGGCCATTGAGAAACTAGAAGAGCTTGCCGAAGAACAAGAAAAATTGGCAGAAGAAACGGAAAAAGAAGAAAAGCCACAGGATCAATTAGAGAAAGAACAAGAGGAGATCAATGAGAAATTTGAAGAGATTAAGGAGGATATGGAAAAGATGGAAGAGATGAACGAAGAACTTGAAAATCCGATGGATTTGGATGAAAATGAGGAAGATATGGAGGATATTCAAGAAGATTTAGAAAAAAGTGAAGAGAGTTTAGAAAAGCAAGAAAATAAAAAAGCTGCAAAATCACAGAAAGGTGCTTCTGAAAAAATGAAGGCAATGGCTGATGATATGAAGGCTCAAATGGAAGCTGGAGAGCAGGAGCAAATGGAAGAAGACATGCAGGCCTTAAGGCAGCTGCTCGAGAATTTGGTTACCCTTTCTTTTGATCAAGAAGGATTGATTGGAGATATTGGACAAACACGAATTAATACACCGAGGTATACGGATCTTGTACAAGACCAATACAAGTTAAAAGATGATTTCAAATTAGTTGAAGATAGTTTGCATGCACTGAGTAAGAGAATTTTTCAAATTGAATCTTATGTGATGGAAAAGGTTGCAGAGATTAAAACCAGTATGAAGAAGAGTACAAAAGAATTGGAAGATAGAAAAAAACCGCAGGCAGGGGAGCAGCAACATAAGTCAATGAAATCTCTAAACGATCTTGCAGTAATGTTGGATGAGGTGATGCAGCAGATGCAACAACAAATGGCTCAACAAATGCAAGGGGATCAACAATGTAATAACCCTGGCAATAATCCTAAACCTGGAGGCAAGCCAAAAGACAAACCAGGAGATGGACAAAAGTCTTTAAACCAATCCATGCAAGAAATGAAAAAAGCAATGGAGGAAGGCAAAGGAAAAGGAGAAGGAGGAATGTCCAAAGAATTTGCAGAGATGGCAGCAAGACAAGCGGCCATAAGAAAGGCAATGGAAGAGCAGAGAAAGAAAGCTCAGGAGCAAGGAAATGGATCCAAAGACCTGCAAGAAATAATCGATCAAATGAACAAGACGGAGACGGACTTGGTCAATAAAAGATTGACAAATGAAATGCTGCTAAGACAGCAAGATATTATGACCAGATTGCTAAAGCATGAAAAGGCTAAGCAACAAAGAGAATATGATAATAAGCGTAAAGCAGAGGTAGGAAACCAAAAGGAAAGAAAAATGCCTCCAACTTTGGAAGAATATATCAAGAAAAGAGAAGCCGAGATTGAAATGTTTAAGACAGTTTCTCCCTCGTTAAAGCCTTATTACAAGTTTTTGGTAGAAGAATACTTCAAAGAATTAAAAGGAAAATAAATCAAATGACATGTCTTTAGGCATGTCATTTTTATTTGAAGATAATATTGTTCGATTTTATAATTGAAACTATTTATCTTTATAGTATACTTATTAGAAATAGACATAAATGAACGAATCACCTTTTTATATGGCCCTAGATTCTGACCCTGCTAATGTTAGTGAGGTTCAGCCTTATATTGACCGTGTGGTTCAGCAATTTAACATCAAAAATGACCTCTACGGCAATATTCTTGTTTCAGTGACCGAAGCAGTCACTAATGCCATCATACATGGCAATCAAGCAGATTCTAACCGACAAGTGTTTCTAGATACAAAAATAATTAACGATAGATTATTGGCTTTTAGAATCACAGACCAAGGACCTGGTTTTGATTTTGAAGACGTGCCTGATCCAACGGCACCTTCCAATCTTCATGATTTAAATGGTAGGGGAGTCTTTTTAATGAGGCAACTATCAGATGGGGTAGTCTTCTCTGACAATGGCAGTACCGTAGAACTTAAATTCAAATTGATTTAATTTGATGGACTGGCCTTCAAACCCATCTCCACAAGATTCTCAAAATATTTTTTTCCATCAAGAAGAAATAGACTTTGTTTTAGTTGACGAAGAAAGAATTTCTAATTGGTTAGAAGCTCTTATTTTAGAAGAAAAAAAAGAGTACTCAAATATCAATTTCATTTTCTGCAATGACGCCTACCTTTTAAAAAAGAATCAAGAATATCTCGATCATGATACCTATACAGATATCATCACTTTTCAGTACAATGAAGAACCTCTAGAAGGAGACATCTTTATTAGCATAGAAAGGGTAGAGGAAAACGCCAAAGAACTTACGACCTCTTTTAAATCTGAGCTAAATCGTGTGCTAGCTCATGGTGTTTTGCACCTTTGTGGTTATGGTGATAAATCGGATGAAGAGAAGAAGGTGATGAGGGGGAAGGAGGATTTTTATCTTGAGCGGCTTTAGACATACAATGACTTATGTTTACTAAGCTTTAAAAGCCTATTGAGGCCCGACAGAATGATTAGGTATTCATAAAAGTCTCTTCTAAATAACATCCTTTTAATAATATTGTCATCCATAGCTTCTTAACAATGCTTTGCTTGTAAATTTAGGGTAATGACAATAAGTCATCAATGTTGAAATAGAAGATTGTCATTCCGCCTGCCCGTTTCCTTTAGGGCCTGCCCGTTTCCTTTAGGGAGTACAGCGATAGCGGAATCGAGGAATCGAATTGGTTAAAATGAATCTAATTTCGACCGCAGTGGAGAAATCTTAGATTGTTTCTTTTGAAAAATAAATTGCACCACTAAATGAAGCTGAAAACTTCATTTCAATATTCCCTCTTTGCAGCATTTTATATTTTCAACTTGTACTTAAAGTATACAGTATTGTGAACCTTTTATCAATTAAAAATATTTCAAAATGACGTCACAAAAATATATATAAACGCAATATTTATTATGTCTGTGTTGCTGCTTCTAATGTTTTCATGTCGCAAAGATGATATCAATTCAACATAGGAAGATCAAAATCCACCAACACAAGTGTTTTTAGAAGCTGAGGTCAATGTAGCAAAGCAAGAAAATGATTTTAAACAACTTTATAGATTTGTAGGCTTGAAAGTAGGATTGGAATTGTACTAGGATATTCTTAAAAAAAACGAGTACATTCGAAATTGTTTCTTCAAAAAATAAGCTATTGATTTTTGTGTTAATAATTTTGAACCTATGAACTACCAAAAATACACCCTCAAAGCCGGAAACCTCAAAAACCTACAAATCGAAGAGGGCATCCTTTCTCCGCCTAAGCCCAATGAAGTCCAAGTCAAAGTAAAATCCATCGGTCTAAACTTCGCAGATATATTTGCAATATGGGGGCTTTACAGTGCAACACCCAAAGGCGTATTTACGCCAGGATTAGAATACTCTGGGGAAGTAATTGCTAAAGGTGAAGCTGTAGAGAATTTAAAAATGGGTGATCGAGTGATGGGCGTGACAAGATTTGGGGGATATACAACTGTAATAAATAGTGATCAAAGGTATTTGACAAAACTACCGACTGACTGGACCTATGATGAAGGCGCTGCTTATTTAGTTCAGGTCTTGACGGCATTCTATGGACTCAAAAATTTGGGAAATATTCAGAAAGATTATAGAATTCTTATTCATAGTGCAGCTGGAGGCGTTGGGATTTGGGCAAATCGGATCGCGAAGAAATTGGGAGCGTATACGATTGGAACAGTTGGTACCGCAGAGAAAATAGATTTTTGTAAAAAAGAAGGTTATGATCATGTGATTTTAAGAGCCTCGACTTTTAAAGAAGATTTAGACTTGATCTGTAGAGAAGAAAAATTAAATCTGGTAATGGAATGCATAGGAGGAGAGGTCATGCAAGCAGGATATGACATGCTTGCTGAAGAAGGACGCTTGATAATTTATGGGTCAGCCAGGTATGCTTCGAGAACGGACAAACCTAAGTATGCTAAAATGATGTATCAATTTTTGACACGCCCCAAAATTGATCCACAGAAGATGATTGAACTTAATAAAGGAATATTGGGTTTCAATCTAATATATCTGTATGAAAAAGCTGATTTGATGAATCAACTTCTTTTGGAATTGGCATCCATGGATCTTGGAAAACCTCATGTTGGGCAAACCTTTTCGTTTGATAACTTGCTAGATGCTGTGAAATCTTTTCAGTCTGGAAAGACCGTAGGGAAAGTGGTTGTGAATGTCTAGTTTTGATAAAATTCCAACCTTTAAATCTTTACTTGCTCAGTGTAAAGCAGCTAATACTCACTAATAAGTAACAATTAATAAGCAAGCTTTGAATGGTTGGCAAAATAAAATTATATTAATGGGAGAATGTACAAGCTTGACTTTCAAACCACCTGTTTATATCTGATTATACTTATTATTGGTATAATCAATAATCCACTTTATGGGCAAAGTATAGCTAAAGCACTTCCCCTTGTGCAATTTGATATCTCTAACGGCCTATCCACAAATGTTGCTATAAGTATCCACGAAGATCAAAAAGGATTTGTTTGGGTAGGGACTTATGACGGAATTAATAGATTTGATGGGCATCAATTTAAAACCTTCCGAAAAGGTGTGTCTTTGCCAGATGATCCCAATAATAGAATTTATTCTATAGATGAAGATTTAAACGGAAATCTATGGATAAGGAATGAGATAGGCTTAAGAGTATTCAATCCTAAAACAAATAGTATAGTAAAAGAAATCGACCACGATGTATTTGGCACCTTTAGGAATCTGACTCAATATGGTGAAAACATTTATCTCTTAAGAGGTGGCGGAGCTTTGTATAAGATCAATTCTGATTATGAGATTCAAGACAGCTTGATTGTAAATGTTGGGCTCTTTAAAGAATCTAGAACCTGGTATTTTTCGGGTCTTGTTCATACGGATTCAGAAAACTTATATCTAGTTAACAATTACGGGGATATCATTCATGTAGATTGGAAAGACAAATCTCAAACCGTTTTTAAAAATAAATTAAGAAAAGATAAATTGTTTGTCACATCTGTAGTGGATCATGAAAACAATATTTGGATGGGGTCTAGATCTGGAAGTATGTATAAGTTTTTAACTAAAGAAAAAACATTTACAAAAATTGAACTGCCCATTGATGTAGAAAAAGAATCAGTGTTTATAAACACAATTTATCTCGATAAAAAAAAGAAGTCAATTTGGATATGCACCAAAAGGTCGGGCTTATTAAATTTTAATTTTGAAGAAAAAAAGTGGGACGTTTATGAGGTCAAGGTGCCGGGCAAAAAATCTCTAAGGTCAGAAAATGTCATCACAATGTGCATAGATTCGAAAGATGTTATTTGGTTATGCTCGGATCAATATGGTGTCTTGGTTCATGATCCTTATCTCAAAAAATTTGCTAGCCTAAATCCAGAAAGGTTTGACGATGATTTTGATCTTCGAATGATCAGAAAAATTAAGCAAGATAAAAATGGAGACATTTGGTTGGGAACTCTAAACCTTGGATTGTGGAAATTTTCACCTACCAATAATACATTGGTGAATTTTACCAAAGAAAAAACTCCAGAGATTATGATCAGCAACTCTGCGATACATCTTTTAGCTGATGATGACAAACTTTATGTCGGACATAATGGATTAGGTATATCAGTTCTAGATATAGATAACTTAAAAAAAATAAAACACATTACCTTAAAATCCACTTCTGAACAAGTAAGTACTAGCAATGTAGTTTGGAATTTATTTAAAGATCCAATAGGGAGATTGTGGGTTGGAACTAGAGCAGGTGGAGTCTACATTATTGATGGTGAAAACATTAGGCAGGTACATAATAAAAATTCCATTCTTGAAGACAATACCATACAAACCATTGACTTAATCGAAGGAGAAATTATCTTGTCTACTAGATTAGGTGGTGTATATAAATGGATAGAGTCAAAGCAGGATTTTGAAAAAATGTACCCTAAGAAAAATGAAGAGGGTATAGCTGCTAAAGCAATTCACTTTTCTTCTCAAGGCCTTTATTGGTTAGGAACTGATGGAAAAGGCGTCTATGTATTGGATGGTGATTTTAATATCCTAGCCCATGCATCTGTAGAAAATGGGCAGTTGAAAAATAATGCCATTTGTTCTATGCTTGAAGATGACGATGCCAATATGTGGGTCAGTACAAATAATGGATTACATCGCTTGTCCTTTAGTATGGAAGAAAAGAAGTTTTCACAAAAATTTTACAACCAATTTGATGGATTAACATCAAATGAATTCATGACAGGAGCTTACTTAAAAACTAAGGATACGCTTTGGTTTGGAACAATAGAAGGACTAAATTATTTTGTGCCTAGTAAACTAAAAGATAATCCACATAAGTCAAAAGTAGTTGTCACAAACTTTCAATCCTTTAAACAAAACATAAAATCAGAAATAGATTTTCCATATTTAAAAGAATTGGTCCTAGAGCCAGGGCAGAATGCGGTGTCAATAGAATACAATGCTCTTGGATTTACTGTGCCTGATAAAACAAATTATGAATATCGCCTTTTAGGCTATAATGATAAGTGGTCAAAGCCAACAAATAGAACATTCACCACTTATACTAATTTAAAACCAGGAGACTATACCTTTGAAGTTAAAGCAGCTAATTATGATGGCATGAAGTCAGATAATTCTACAGAATTCACTTTTGAAATTGAACCTGCATTTTGGCAAACCTGGTGGATGAAAGGTTTATATGTGTTGCTTCCAATTTTATTAGTTTATAGTATTTATAAATATAGAATGGACGCCTTTAAAGAAAAAGAACGTGTAAAGAATAAATATCAGAAAGAGATTTCTGAAATGGAAATGAAGGCATTGAGAGCACAAATAAATCCCCATTTTTTATTTAATACTTTAAATTCTATCAATAACTACATAGTACAAGAAGAAGGAATGATTGCCTCTCGTTATTTGGTTAAATTTTCCCAACTGATGAGAAATATTCTTACGAATTCTGAAAGTGGATTTGTCTCTTTAGAAGATGAGTTAAAAGGACTTAAATTGTATATTGAATTGGAGAATATGAGATTTGATGAATCCTTTGATTTCGAATTCAATATTTCATCAGATATAAAAACAAGTACGGTAAAAATTCCTTCAATGCTTTTGCAGCCATTTGTTGAAAATGCCATTTGGCATGGGCTCATGCATAAAGATGGCTATAAAAAACTTACGATTGATGTACTCAAACTTGAAAACAAATTAATCAAAATATCGGTGGAGGATAATGGCATTGGAAGACGTAAAGCTAGAGAAATTCAAAAAACAGATGCAGATCATAAATCTTATGGCATTAAAATAACTCAAAAAAGAATCGAGCTGATAAATCAAAAATTTAATACGGGAGATCAATCTTCTAGGATTGAAATACTCGATCTTGAAAATAATAAAGAAAATATTACTGGAACAATAGTAAATGTTTACATACCCTATCATTAAACCCCTATGAAATACAAAGTTGCCATTCTTGACGATGAAGTAAACTCAGCCAAAGTACTTCAAAAATTATTAGAAATTCATTGCCCTGAATTAGTAATTGAAAACGTGTTTAAAGACTCGAGAAGAGGTCTGGAGTCTGTTATGGAAACTCCCCCAGACTTATTGTTTTTAGATATCCAAATGCCTCATATAACTGGAATTGAATTTATGAATAAATTTCATTTGCCTGAATTTGAGGTAATTTTTACAACTGCTTATCAAAATTTTGCAATGGATGCTATCAAAGTATCCGCAGTTGACTATATCCTAAAACCAATTGACGTTGAAAATCTGAAAGAAGCAGTCAAGAAGTTTATTTATAAAAAACAGAAGGCTTCAAATTCAGATATGGTGAATGATTTGATTTCTAGATTGGAGCAAACTCAAAACAAAAGGTTAATTGTACACTTACAGGATAAAACACTTTTTATTGACCTTGACGATCTTGTATATTTAAAAGCAGAAAGTAACTATACACACTTTTATATGGCTAATGGGGAAACTTTCCTTACTTCAAAAACCATAAAATACTTTGAAGCTCAGCTAAATGCCAACCAATTTTTCAGATCTCACCAATCCTATTTAGTTAACACAAGTTATATAACAGCTTATTCCAAATCAGATCACAGTCTTATTCTTAAAGACAAAACTTTAATACCGGTGAGTAAACAGAAGAAAGATGATATGCTAAATGCACTCGATTTTTAAATATTGTACTAACTGAGACTAGCCAAATAAGAATTGGGTCAATCCAAATACTATTTCAACCTTATTTTTCATCTAAAAGCAGCTATAATTGCAGTACTTATAATGATTATAGGATTATTTGATTGAGCAGAATCCTGTGTAACCTTAGTACCAAACCAAATGAAGATGAGACTTACTCCTGTAAGGAGTTTGCCTAAGCTTCCTAACAGATTGTATCCTTAACACCTTTCTGCTCTTCATCTATGAAGCCATGTTCTAAAAATTAAAGTTTGTGCTGTTTGCACTTACTTTGAATTTTGGAATTTATAGGCCAATTAAAAAATGTGAATAGATTGAAATGAAAGTTGTTTAATCCTATTTATATTTTACATTGCCGTATAAGATTTTGGAATTATTCGATTGAAAGCAAGGCAAAAAACGCAGTCATAGCAGTAGCTATGGCGAGTGTTTTTAACACAGCTTGCGATCGAATAAAACTAAATATAAAGGCAAATGTAAATTTAAATAGGAAAATACAGCTAAGGAGGCTAGAGGAGATCTAGCCTCTTTTTATTTTAAGAAGTGTGCGTTTTTAATCTACTATCATACTTGCCTTATCCAGTTCCTGTTGTTTTATGTTTTTTGGAACTGCTCTAAATTCGTATTGCTGATTTCTTAGTTTTGGTATAAAGCCAGCATCTTTGATAGCATCTTGAATTCCTTGAGCAGTAAATCGAAAAGCAGCACCCGCAGCCGAAACGACATTTTCTTCTATCATAATTGATCCAAAGTCATTCGCACCTGAATGCAAACAAACCTGTGCTACTGACTTTCCAACTGTTAGCCAAGAAGCTTGAATATTGACTATGTTAGGCAGCATGATTCTACTCATTGCTATCATACGAACATATTCATCTCCTGTACAATTATTTCTTGCTCTTTTTATTTTTTTAAGAATTGTTTCTTCATCTTGAAATGGCCAAGGAATGAATGCTAGAAAACCTTTTGAGTCTGCAGGCTTTTCACTTTGTACTTGACGTATATCAACGAAGTGTTCCATTCTTTCTTCATCCGTTTCGATATGACCAAACATCATCGTTGCAGAGGTAGTGATATTCAATTGATGTGCTGCCCTCATGACATCGAGCCATTCCTGCCTACCACACTTTCCTTTAGAGATCAGCCTTCTAACTCTATCATTTAAAATTTCAGCACCAGCTCCTGGGAGTGAATCCAAACCAGCATCCTTCAATGCGGATAGCACTTCCGAGTGAGAAGCTTTTTCTAATTTTGAAATGTGAGCTATCTCAGGAGGCCCTAAAGCGTGCAGTTTTAAATTTGGATAAAGGGATTTTAATTCTTTGAAAAGATCCACATAGAATTTCAAACCAAGATCTGGATGATGTCCCCCTTGAAGCAAGAGTTGCTCCCCTCCATAATCAAAAGTTTCTTCGATCTTTTGTTTGTATTCCTCTATAGTTGTGATATATGACTCCTCATGGCCTGGCCTTCTATAAAAATTACAGAATTTGCAGTTTGCCACACAGACATTGGTCGTATTAGAGTTCCTATCTATGATCCAAGTGACAACTTCTCCTGGTACTTGTTTTTGTCTGATTTTATTTCCAACAAGCATCAGATCAGGGGTTGCAGCTTGCTGAAATAAGAATACGCCTTCTTCAACACTCAAGTGTTCAGAATTTAAGGCTTTTTGTAAAAGATCAGTTGTATTCATAATTAGACAACAAAGATAGCTTTTGACAGTTCACGGAACAAGTAATTAAGTTTCAATTTTTATTGAAAGCTGTGAATAGGATTTTATAAGACCTTCATATAAAATGTCTAGTTTCAGCAAGGATAATGTCCTTTTTGAATAAAAACTTGTCTTTTTTGAAGAAGTATTCAATTCAGTTTCGCAATATATTTGAGAAAACACAATCGAGATATTATTCATGGCCAATTATTTTAAAACCACTAAGTAGACAAAGTCATTATGAATATGAGATTTATTCTGCTTAGTCAAAATAGAACAATTAAATAAACATCAAAAATTGATTAAATATGAAAGAGCAAACATTGGAATCAAAAAGTCTAGCAAGAGAATTAATGGAGCTACACTTAAAATGGAAAGAACAGAGAGATATGAGAAATGAGGCAATACGCAAAATAAAGGAGCAGGTAAATGCAGAAGACAACGAAGTTGATTAGCAACAAATACACGAAAAACCAATTCATGCTTTTAGCAAATTTGAAGTTATTGTTGTCATAATTTATTTTTGGAGTACTAGCTATATAGCTACCTAAAATCTAATTAAAGATATGTCTCTGATGGCTTTGTCATCGGGGATTTTAATTTTAAACAACATTGTTTCCCATTCATTAAAGAAGAAATGGTAAAATAGCTTTTTAGGGGGTAAAATGGTTCTTGGCTAATAATAAATAAGTCAAATATTGGCATTTAATATAAATATGCCTTATATTACGTCAACTTTCGATCGGGAGGGAACTATTTAGTTCCCTCTTTTTATTTTGGTAAACACTGATTTTGGAGCATAAGATAATAGCATTCTTAGAAGAAATATTCAAAATGGAAGGTTTTGAGGATTGCTTTTTTGTAGATATGAGCCTATCAAGTAGTCATAAATTGGCTGTTTTTATAGACGCAGACTCTGGAATGAGCTTTGGCAAATGCCAAAAGATATCGAGACAGTTAGAAGCAATGGTAGAAGAAGCGGAACTAGTGCCTGAAAAATATACCATGGAAGTTTCTTCACCAGGAACTGACAGGCCGTTGAAATTTAAGCGGCAATATGTGAAGAATGTCGGTCGTAAAATGGAGGTGCTCGATATAGAAGGGGAATCTGTTTTAGGTGAATTAACAGAAGTTCATGACGACAGAATTAAATTGGAGTACAAGGAAAGGATCAAAGAAGGGAAGAAGAAAAAGACAGTAATTATTGAAAAAGAAATTTTATTTGATAACATTAACAAAGCTATCGTAAAAACGAATTTTTAATCATGGGAGTAAACTTAGTAGATACGTTTTCGGAATTTAAAAACATGAAAAACATTGACCGTCCTACAATGGTACGTGTCCTTGAAGATGTATTCCGAACTTTGATAAAGAAGAAATATGGCTCAGATGATAATTTTGATGTCATTGTAAATACAAACAATGGTGACCTTGAACTTTGGAGGGTAAGAGAAATCGTACACGATGGAGAGGTGACTGATGACAGAGCCCAGATATCTGTGTCAGAAGCAATGAATATTGATGATGACCATGAAATAGGGGAGGAATGTTATGAGCAGTTATTTTTGGAAGACTTTGGAAGAAGGTCTATTATGGCTGCACGTCAGACACTGATTTCGAGGATAATGGAATTAGAGAAAGACGAAGTCTTTAAGAGGTATAATGAAAGAGTAGGGGACATAATAGTTGGTGAGGTTCACCAGATATTGAAAAGAGAAATCTTGATCTTGGATGATGCCACTGGAACAGAATTGGTTATTCCTAGAAATGAAATGATAAAAGCTGATTTCTTTAGAAAAGGAGATATCGTCAAAGGAGTGATTAGATCTGTGGAAATGAAAAACAACAACCCAGTTGTTATTGTCTCAAGAACAGACCCTAAATTCTTAGAAAAATTAATGGAACAAGAAGTTCCAGAGATTGAAGATGGTTTGATTACTATTAAGAAGATTGTGAGAATTCCAGGAGAAAGAGCAAAGGTTGCTGTTGAGTCTTATGATGATAGAATTGATCCAGTAGGAGCTTGTGTAGGAATGAAAGGATCTAGAATTCATGGTATAGTTAGAGAATTGAAAAACGAGAATATTGATATCGTTAACTTTACAGCAAACGATACTTTGTTTATTCAAAGAGCATTGACTCCTGCAAAGGTTACTAATATTGACATTGATTACGAAGATAAAAAAGCAGCTGTTTATTTAGATTCTGATCAAGTTTCTTTGGCCATAGGTAAAGGAGGAACAAATATTAAACTGGCGAGTAGATTGACTGGATTCGAAATTGATGTTTACCGAAATACAGATGAATTTGAGGTAGATGATGTAGATTTGGACGAATTCATGGATGAATTGGAAGGCTGGGTTATTGATGCTTTGAAAGGGATAGGTTGCGATAGTGCAAGATCAGTATTGGATCTTAGTAAAGAAGAATTATTAAGAAGAACTGACTTGGAAGAAGAAACCGTGGATGAAGTATTGAGGATTTTAGCATCTGAATTCGATGAAGACAGCTCTAAATAGGGGCTTATCGGATAAAAAATAAATAAAGATGGTCTAAAGAGGCCCCTTTTGGGCCTTTTTAACCGAATTAATAAACATTGCAATATAATTGCTTTAACTTTGTTGGCGTTTGAACATAGCTTTTAATTATTCATATAGTATTATTCACAAAAATGAGATAACACATTATGTAAAATCAGTAACACATTAAAAGCTTTTGTATATCTTATTGTACAGCAATTAATTAGTATTTAGTTTTTTCTATGGCAAGTAAGTTAGTCAAGGTAGCAAAAGAATTTAATGTCGGATTAGGCACTATAGCTGAATTCCTTAAGAATAAGGGGTTTGAGATAGAAGCTAAGCCAACTGCAAAAGTTACTGATGAAATGTATCCTCTTCTTCTTCAAGAATTTCAGGGAAACAAAGCCATCAGAGAAAAGGCAGACCAAATGGTCATAGGCACCCGCATTGTTAAAGAAGCACCTCCAGTTCCAGAAAAGAAATCTCCTCTTCCACCACTTCCTAAAGTTGAAGCCGAACCAGTTATTCCAGAACCGGAACCTGTTGTTGAACCAGAAGTGGAAAAACCTGTTGAGAAAGTCAAGGAGGAAGTAGTAGTTGAAGGGCCTAAATTGGAAGGTCCTAAAGTAGTTGGAAAAATTGATCTTTCTGAAAAAAAGAAAGAACCTGTTAAGAAAACGCTTGCCAAGAAAAAAGAAGAACCTGTCAAGAAGGCTGTTGTAGAAACACCTAAAGTGGAAACTCCAAAGGCTGAAGCGCCAAAAGGAGAAACTCCAAAGGATGAAGAGTCAAAAGAAAATGCAGCTGATGTACCCAAAGCAAAAACTGCGAAACCTCAACAAGAACTACATAAAGGGGAAGCTCCTAACTTAAGGGGGCTTAAGATTCTCGGAAAAATAGAAATAAAAGATAAGAAGAAAGGAAAAGAAAAGTCTGATAGTAAAGGTCAGCCTATTGCTTCTTCTAACGAAAATAAGAAACGTAAAAGAAAGAGAAGAAAGCTTCCTCAGTCAAATCAAAATAGAGGACAAGGAAATCGTCCTGGAAATAATAGAGGCGGAAATAATACTAGGAGACCGGAGGTCCCGAAAGAAGTTTCTCAGAAGCAAATTGAAGAGAAGATCAAAGCAACAATGGCTAAGATCTCTGGAGGTGGTAAGAAGAAGAGACAGAAGCTAAGAAGAGAACATAGAAAACAAGTAAGCGAAAAACAAGAAGCAAAAGAAGCAGCAAAAGAAACAGGTGTATTGCAGTTGACAGAGTTTATCTCTGCATCTGATTTGGCTAGTTTGCTAAATGTCCCTGTGACAGAAGTGATCATGACTTGTATGAATTTGGGAGTCATTGTATCTATCAACCAAAGATTGGATGCGGAGATCATAGAATTAGTTGCGGATGAATTTGAAACAGAAATAGAGTTTATAAGTGCTGAAGAACAAGTCGAAGAAGATGAAGAAATAGAAGATGATCCAGCAGACTTGGTAGCACGTTCTCCGATTGTAACTGTCATGGGTCACGTTGATCATGGAAAGACGTCACTTTTGGATTATATTAGATCTGAAAATGTGGCTTCTGGTGAAGCGGGTGGTATTACACAACACATTGGAGCATATGAGGTAAAAACAGCAGAAGGACGAACAGTAACCTTCTTGGATACTCCTGGTCACGAAGCCTTTACTGCCATGAGAGCAAGGGGAGCCAAGGTGACTGATGTTGCAGTTATTATAATTGCGGCAGATGACGCGATAATGCCACAGACAAAAGAAGCCATTAGTCACGCACAAGCTGCAGGTGTGCCAATGGTTTTTGCAATAAACAAAATTGATAAGGATGGATCTGATCCAGAACGAATCAAAGGGCAGTTAGCTGAAATGAACATCCTAGTTGAAGATTGGGGTGGCAAATTTCAATCACAAGATATTTCAGCGAAAGCTGGAACCAACATTGACTCTTTATTAGAAAAAATATTGCTTGAATCTGATCTTCTAGAGCTTAAAGCAAATCCTAATCGAAATGGTGTAGGAACAGTTATAGAAGCTTCTCTAGATAAGGGAAGAGGGTATGTCACCAAAATGCTTGTACTTAATGGTACGTTGAAGATTGGCGATTCTATAGTTGCAGGGGAGCACTCTGGAAAGGTGAAGGCAATGTTTAATGGAAAAGGAAAGAAAGTAAAAACAGCCGGACCTTCTGCTCCAGTTTTAGTATTGGGCCTTACAGGCGCACCACAAGCAGGTGAGAAGTTTAAGGTTACTGACACGGAACAAGAAGCAAGACAAATAGCGACCAAACGGTCACAAATAGCAAGAGAGCAATCTAATCGAGCTAGTAAGCGTATTAGTTTAGATGAGATCGGAAGACGATTGGCTCTTGGAAACTTTAAAGAACTTAATCTTATTGTTAAGGGTGATGTGGATGGTTCGATCGAGGCACTTTCTGATGCATTGATTAAACAATCAATTGAGCAGATCCAAGTAAATGTTATACATAAAGCTGTAGGTCAAATCATCGAATCAGATGTATTACTTGCCTCAGCATCGGATGCCATTATTATTGGTTTCCAAGTTAGGCCATCTTTGGGTGCAAGAAAACTTGCTGAAAAGGAAGGAGTAGAAATTAAGATGTACTCAATTATTTACGAAGCGATAGAAGAAGTCAGAAACGCAATTGAAGGATTGCTTGAACCAACCAAGGAAGAAAAAATATTGGGTCAAGTGGAGGTCAAAGAAGTCTATAAGATCAGTAGGGTTGGTACCATCGCTGGTTGCCAAGTTATGGAGGGTAAAATTTCTAGAAACAACTACATTAGATTGGTTAGAAATGGTATTGTCATATATCCAACCAAGGAAAATGTCAAAGGAGAAATGTCTTCTCTGAAGAGGTTTAAAGAAGATGTCAAGGACGTTAAGAATGGAATGGAGTGTGGTATTGCAATAAAGAATTTCAATGACATTAAGGTAGAAGATGTCATCGAGTGTTACGAAATCATCGAAGTGAAACAGACTTTGAAGTAAATAATATTTTTAAAGAATCTTTAAAAGAAAGAGCCTGTCTAAAGTTATAGACAAGCTCTTTTTTTATGTTTATGTGTATTATTTACATTGCAGGACATTTCACTTTTCCTCTTCTGAATCTTCTCTTGTCACTATGAATTACCTGAATAATTGAAAGCTCCGGACCACCTAGTCCTTTTGAAGCAACACTTAATGTAGATAGATTTAAGTCAAATGAAAAGGCAATTTTAGTCCTTTTAATATCTGTTCTTAAGGATACAATTAAAGCATCTGTACCTACAATATCATGTTCGGCATACCATCTAAACCAAGCTCCTATATAGAATGCATATGGTGATTTCTTGAAAGATGGATCCTTGCAAACCTTAAGAAAAGAACCTAAGGAAATTTCTTGATGAGGTCCTTGATCCATAAAAATAAAAGAAGGCAAAACTGACATGTATCTAGAAAGTCTAAGGTCAGCCCCTCCGTGAAAGATGAATTTTCTATAAAGTGTTTTTAGGTCTACTTGGTAAGTACCTGGTTGATCTTCTAATCTGCTAGAAAAAGAAACGTCAGGCATATTGATATGAGCCAAACTAAGTCCTAGATGAAAGTTTCCATAGGTTCTAAGTTTGTGAAAATATGTCCCTCCAAAAGAAAAGTCAAAATAACCAATCTTGTTAGTTACACCATAATCGTAAACTAAAGGGTCAGCATCAAAGGTATATGCCTTATTAAAGTCAACTCTATTACTGACATGCGATGCTTGAAAACCAGCTGAAACTAAGTTTCTTTGTTTTCTGTCTAGCACTTTAATTACGGATAGGGATAAACCTACTTGTTGAGTAGTGAAATCTAAATCTCCAGCTACATCATGATATAACTGTATACCAGCACTGACAACAGAATTGCCATTGTCCATAGCCTTGTAATCTGCGGATATCATGGCCGTTTGATAACCATTAGTTACTGCATCCCATTGACTTCTAGAATTAGCTATTAAACGTAAAAATCCATCATTGAACATACCGTTCATTCCAGGATTTAAATAAGTAGGTGAAGCATGGATATGAGAAAGGTGAATATCTTGTGCAGCCAACCTTGAGTCGCTCAAGCCTACAAACAAAATAAGAAGAAATAAAAAAAGCTGTCCTTTAGCAGATGATATTTTAAACATTCAATTAGTTTAATTTTAAAAAATATCAGTGCTTGATCAAGAAAGTATATCACAAGGCAGATGCCTTTTTTAGAAGTGAAACTTTATTCATTTGTTTTTTGAATACAAGTACAATTTCTACTAATTTACTATTCTTATCAATACCGCACTTAGGGTAATTTTCGCAATAGGATATTAACCTATTTCAAGATTTTCGTCACTTGTTTTTCATAATGACAAATTAATTGACACTATGAAAAATTTTCAATAACATTTGGTTGTGGGCAGCAATTGTGATAATCTATTGTTGAAAATAAATTACCTGATAATGGTTACGTTACCTTTTTTCTCAAAATGGAGTCCGTTTAAACATATAACATCAAGATAATACACATAGACTCCGGGGTTTAATTGTTTCCCCCTGAATGTACCATCCCATCTTTCATCATCAACACTTCTGGTCTCGAAGACTAGTTCTCCCCAACGATTATAGATACGCAATAGGGCAATCTTCTCTACTCCAGAATATCTAATTTCAAGATCATCATTTACACCATCATCATTTGGAGTAATCATATTTGGAAGATCTATCTTACCTTCTTCACATTTAGTTCTAAGTCTTACTTGAATTTGTTCTGATGCTTCACAACCAAATTGGTCAATAACATGGACCGTATATGGAAGTGATAACTCAGGTTTTATAACTACGGAAGAACATTCACTACATAATATATTTCCTTCCCAATCCTCCCAGTACATAATTGACTCAGGTGCATTGGTCCAAGCGTCTAATATAGCAGAGTCTCCTTTTAAAAGTTCAATACTAGGTTCTATATCGATGTACAGATTTGGTCTAACCGTAACGGTAACTTGTGCTGTAACCATTTCGCCAAGACAACTTTCTGCAGTAGCAGTATACGTGGTTGTAACAGATGGAGCAACTAATTGGCTAGGGCAATCTAAACAAGATAGATCTGGGTGAGGCGTCCACATAATATTTGTAGCGCCTGTTACCGAAATTTCAATTGAATCTCCTTCGCATATTTCATAAAAGTTTCCTAAAATTTCAACCTTAGGTTCTAGAAGAACTTCAATTGTAATAATAGAATCACAACCCAAATAGTTGACAGTAGTATCATGTAAAATTTGAGGTTCTGAAATATATTCACCCAAAATTAATATACTATCTCCTTCGCATATAGTATAGAGTTGATCACTATAACTTTCTGGGATTACAGAAATGTCATAATTAATGATACTATCACATCCGTTTACATCTGAGTATTCTTCTGTGAAAAATTGCGCATTATAATAGTAGTTGCCATTGATCATAACAGAATCTCCTTCGCAAAAAGAATAATTTTCATAATATTCATTTGTGCCATAAGCAACAACTATTGCTTGGAACAAAGTATCACAATTGCCATCTCCTATCACTGACCATTCTATAGATTCTGTATCATAGACATATTCGCCATTGACCAAAACGGAATCTCCTAAGCATAGGGTATAAAATTCATCTACTGAAACTATATTGCCATAAATTATAGTTGTATAAATAAGACTATCGCAACCTTCTACGGTATTGTAATCTTCTAGATAAGTACCCTCCTCAGTAATAGTTTGGTTGCCTATTGTGATTACGTCTCCTTCGCAAAGATTTATTGTGTCAAATTCTATGTAAGAAGGATTAGTATAAACTTGATGAATGATTGTTGTGTCACAGCCAAATTCATTTAAAATAATTTCTTCAATTTCGATTGGACTTGTTATAATCTGTCCATTTATATCTACACTATCTCCTTCACAAATAGTATATTCAATGGTATCTCTGACAAATTCAAAGGTTATTATTTCTAAATAGATAATACTATCACATTCATTTGTTGATACTAGATCAATCTGATAGTTTCCATCATCATAGAAAACCTCCTCGCCAATTGTTACGGAGTCTCCGTCGCACATTGTGATAAAGAAGTAATCTTCGTACTTTTCTATAAATGTTAAGTTGTAAACATTTATACTGTCGCATCCATCACTATTTGATAATGTGTCAGCATAAACACCTTCTTCTATTTCCCAGTTTCCAGAAATAAGAATTGAATCTCCTTCACATAAACTCAAATCCATGTCAACAGTTATTGCTGTTGTATTTGTCAGTTCTATTATTAATACAGAATCACAACCTTCTGAAGTAAGTAATGTATCGTAATAAATACCTGGTATGGTATAAGACATTCCTTCAACTTCTATTGTTCCTCCTGCGCAAATTTCAAACTCAAGTTCTGTTTCAATGGAGTCATCAAATTCAATGACACTTTGAACAATGGAGTCACATCCCAAAGATGTAGTCAATGTGTCATAGTATGTACCGGCTTGCTCATAAGTATTTCCATTAATTGTAATAGATCCACCAATACATAAACTAAATTCTTGCTCAACCATAATTTCAGGATCGAATTCGATTTCAATAAATACCAAACTATCACAACCTTGAGAAGTAAGAAGAGAGTCAACAAAAGAACCTTCTTGATCATAGACATTTCCACCAATAATTATTTCTCCACCTATGCAGACAGATTCTTCAATATAAGTAGAGATGACATCGTCAAAATTCAGCGTTGTAATGATTATAGAATCACAACCAAGTGAAGTTGTTAAGGTATCATAATAAGTCCCTTCTTGATCATAGACATTTCCGTTAAAAGAAACAGAACCACCGACACAGGTAGTAAGTGTTTGAGGTGTGATAATTTCCGGGTCAAATTCGATTTCAATAAATACCAAACTATCACAGCCTTGAGAAGTGATAAGAGAGTCAACGAAAGAACCTTCTTGGTCATAGACGTTTCCACCAATAATTATTTCTCCACCGATACAGACAGATTCTTCAATATAAGTAGAGATGACATCGTCAAAGTTCAAAGTTGTAATAATTATAGAATCACAACCAAGTGAAGTTGTTAAGGTGTCATAATAAGTCCCTTCTTGATCATAGATATTTCCGTTAACGGAAACAGAACCACCGACACAAGTAGTAAGTGTTTGAGGTGTTATAATTTCCGGATCGAATTCGATTTCGATAAATACCAAACTATCACAGCCTTGAGAAGTGATAAGAGAGTCAATGAAAGAACCTTCCTGATCATAGACGTTTCCACCAATAATTATTTCTCCACCGATACAAATTGATTCTTGAATTTGGGTTGAGATAATATCATCAAAGTTGAGAGTAGATACTATAACTGAATCACAACCATTGGTAGTGGTTAAAGTATCGTAGTATGTCCCTTCTTGATCGTATATATTTCCATTGACAGTAACAGATCCGCCAACACAAGTTGTCAAGGTTTGATTAGTAATGATAAGAGGATCCATTTGGATATCAATGTAAACAATACTATCACAACCTTGAGCAGTAACTAAAGAGTCAGTATATTGACCTTCTTGATTGTAAACATTTCCACCGATTAATATTTGACCTCCAACGCAAATTGATTCATTGATTTCAGTGGTAATAAGCGGAGTGAATATTAATTCAGAAACCATAACAGAATCACAACCGTCAGCAGTTGTAAGCGTATCATAATAAGTCCCTTCTTGATCATAGATATTGCCATTGACAGTAACAAAACTACCAGGACAAGTGTAAAGATCTTGATTCGTAATAATAAGAGGTTCCATTAGGATGTCGATGTAAACAATACTATCACAACCTTGAGCAGTAACTAAAGAGTCAGTATATTGACCTTCTTGATCGTAAACATTTCCACCAATTAATATTTGACCACCCACACAAATTGATTCATTAATTTCAGTGGTAATAAGTGGAGTGAATATTAATTCAGAGACCATAACAGAATCACAACCGTCAGCAGTTGTAAGCGTATCATAATAAGTCCCTTCTTGATCATAGACATTGCCATTAATAGTAACAAAACTACCAGGGCAAGTGTAAAGATCTTGATTGGTAATAATAAGTGGTTCCATTAAGATATCAATGTAGACAATACTATCACAACCTTGAGCAGTAACTAGAGAGTCTATGTACTGGCCAGCTTGATCATAAGTATTGTTTCCAATTTGGATTTGACCACCAACACATATAGATTCATTAATTTCAGTGGTAATAAGCGGAGTTAAAATTAGATCAGTAATCACAATGGAATCGCAACCATCTACCGTTGATAGTGTGTCGAAAATTATACCTGCATCCGTATAGACAGTCCCATTGATCATGATACTACCACCAGGACATAATGATTCTGTTTGGTTGGTTAATATCTGATCTTCTAAATTAATTTCAATGATTAAAATAGAATCACAACCATCTGCTGTTAATAAACTGTCGTAATAAATTCCTGCGTCGTCATAGATATTTCCGTTAATCAATGTTGAACCCCCAATACAAATAGATTCATTTATATTTGTGAAAACAGAAGGAATAAGAGCAATTTGAGTAATGACTAAACTATCGCAGCCGTCAGGAGTAACTAATGTGTCATTGTAAGTTCCTGCTTGATCATAGATTATATTTCCAACAGTAATTTCAGTGCCAGGGCATACGACAAATGATTGGTCAAATAGGATCAAAGGTTCAACAGCTAAGTCAATATGAATAATACTGTCACAACCATCTGAGGCAACTAAGTTTACTATATAGTTACCAGCCTGGTCATATTCAACGCCTTCATATGTTATGCTAGCTCCCTCACAAATTGTGAATGGGAGATCAGTATTATAAGGTGGCTTGAATATAATTTCTGTAATAACCAAACTATCACAACCATCAGCTGTAACTAGAATGTCAGAATAAGTTCCTTCCTCCGTATAATTCGAATCACCAACGGTAATTATGTCACCTTCACAGATATTAAAACTTTGATCAGATTGCAAAATTGGTTCTACTACAACAGTTGTCAAAACGATGCTGTCACAACCATTATCTGCCACCAAGGTGTCTACATAATTTCCAGGGGTAGTATAAGAATTTCCGTTTATTTCGTAAGATGCTCCAAGACAGATAGAGATATCTTGTTCTACTAATGGTGAATGTGGTCTAACATCTAAATAAAGTTCATCTGAAATTACATTACAATCCGTATTTTCAATTGTGCTCGCATCACTTCCAATAACAAGTCTATACCATCCTTCATCATTAATGTCCGCATTAAATTCCAAAATTGGACTGTTTGCATTAGGAATATTAATCCAAGTTATTTTATCAGAACTATACTGCCATTGGTAATACGGATTGTCGAACCCGTCACCAAGGATAGAAGTAAGGCTAACAAAAGCTTCCTCGCAAATAGAATCATCTGTATCTAATGAGATTTCTAACGGCGGATCGCAATCTTTCATATCAATACTTTGGGTAAGTACATTAGAGTTTCCACATTCATCTGTAGCTGTCCAAGTTCTTATTATTGTATAAATATTTTCACAAATACCATCTTCAATAATTTCATCAAATTGTAAAGTAACATCGCTACAATTATCTTCTGTTTCCATTTCAGGTGCTTCTGGAATTTCTTCACAATTTAAGGTCAAGTCTTCTACTATCGTGTTAAAAACAGGAGCAGCATCGTCAATTAAAGTGATGGTTTGAATCTTTGAATCAGAATTGCCACAGTTGTCTTCTACCACCCATGTTCTGGTAATTGTAATGGCACAAGGATCATTGGCATCGATCTGGTCAGAATGAAGTGCAATAATAACAGTTGTATCACAATTATCAACAAGGCCGGTTGCATCTCCAGTAATTGTTAAGTCAGTATAATCTTCTGCACAATCGATGCTTACATCTTCTGGAGCAACAAAACTTGGCGCTTGGGTATCCTGTAATGTTATTGTTTGAATAAATTCAGTTACATTTCCGCAATTATCGTCTAGTGACCAAGTTCTTGTGATAACACTTGCACCGATACATGGATCATCGGCAATAGCTACATCGGTATAAGTAGCTTGCCCAAGAGAAGAATCACAATTGTCAAATTCATTAAGTGCATCCCCAACTATTGTTAAGTCAAATGGGTCTTGTGTACAATCTATTGTAATATCTTCAGGTGCATCAAAAGTAGGCGCGACAATGTCTTCTAAGGTTATCGTTTGTACGTGAACAGTTTCATTGCCACAATCATCACTTAAGAACCAAGTTCTGGTAATAACTGAAGCACCAACACAAGGGTCATCCGCAGAAACCACATCAGTATAAGTAGCTTGCCCAAGCGAGTGGTCGCAATTGTCAAACTCATTAAGTGCATCACCAACAAGATCTAGGTCTAAAGGATCTTGGGTACATTCAATAGTGATATCAGCAGGCACATCAAAAATAGGTGGAACGGTATCAATAAGTGTGATGGTTTGCACAAGAACAGTTTCATTGCCACAGTCATCACCAAGTGACCAAGTTCTAGTAATAATAGAAGCCCCAATACAAGGATCATCAGCAGAGACAACATCTTCGTAAGTAGCTTGCCCAAGAGAATGATCGCAATTATCATCTTCATTTTCTGCATCGCCCACAAGATCCAAATCCAAAGCATCATCAGTACATTGTATAGTAATGTCTTCTGGTAGATCAAAAGTCGGCGCGACAATATCTTCTAAAGTAATGGTTTGAATATGTGTAGTTTCATTTCCACAGTCATCACTCAAGAACCAAGTTCTGGTAATAATAGAAGCTCCGATACAAGGATCATCAACAGAGATGGAATCAGTATAGGTAGCTTGTCCAAG
>CALIIW010000052.1 GCA_938018185.1 uncultured Saprospiraceae bacterium | reverse complement strand
TTTACTTTCTTTTTGCTTTTTGCTTAATTATTATTTGTTGTTTCTTTTAGCAATAAAGCATGTAAAAGACCGTAAGGTCAATTCAATGGAATTTGGGTTTGGGTATGTTGTTTTGATTTGGCGGGGTAAACTTAGGTCTTTTACTTTTAGGGCGACTGTTGGGTCCGACACTTTATTTTAAAGAAAAAACTGAACTGCTTAAAAGAAAATGTTCGTGATTATACATAAGAAGGCCTGCACCTTTAGTACTCATTTATCAAACTATTGAGTCATGCATCACCTCCTATAAAAAGAAATAATACTTTTGAAGCGCTTTAATAAGTTCCAACACTTTATTTGAATGAAATAACTGAACTGCAAAATTATAATGTCACCCTTCCAGGGTTTTTGAATGTTGATATCTTATCCGATGGGTTGAAACCCATCGCTATAAAAATTTAATCCCTTTGGGATTTTCTATTCTGGGACAAGAAGTTTTATGGAATGTCATCTTGAGACCTTGAACAATCCTTTGTTTGTAAATTCAGGATACTGCCTTTAGGATTAAGCTAAAACGCATTGATCTTCATAATAAAATGTAGGGGCGCGATTTATCGCGTTCTCATTAAACAACACATTCGCTTTAAGCTACAATTGTCTTAAAAAGAAATAATACCGCCGATTCTTCTACCAAATAAAGAAATACCTACCTTTTACTAAGCAATTTGCCCGATTTTCAACTTATTTTGCAAATGACGTAAACGTTTTGTTAGCTGAAGAGCATTATATAAGTGAATGCATTCGCTATTTCTTAATTCAAAAATTAACAAAATGAAATTTAATATTTTAATCCTGCTCTTACTCGGTCTAGGCTTAGTCAGTTGCAAGGATGATATGATACAGGAAAATACCGCAGCAGAATTAATTGAATTTGAACCATACGAGGCAGAGCCAAACATCCTTGATGAATATCCAGAAGGGCTTATTTCCTTTAAGCTGAATGATGCGGAAGAGCAGACTGTGGAGCGGGCTTCAGTGTTTGCAAGCTCAAAGGAAACATTGATCATCTCTGAGTACATCGACCCTGTGACTAATAGTCCAACTAAGATCATTATCGGGGCGAAAGGATTTTCAAAAGGTACTTATCCTGGAAATGTATTTGGTTTTGGAACAGTCCCAACAACGTTCGATTTGGCAAATATAACTTTCACGGAATATGGCAACATCGACGAACTTGTCTCTGGAAGCTTTTCTGTTGAATACGAAGTACAAGGGAGCAGCACGACGGTTACCGGTAACTTTAGCGGTTTGAGAATCAATTAATTATTAACACTGGACAATCTTAAAGAACATATCAAGCAAAGTCTGCGTGAAAACAGACAAAGTCAAAAAGCAATCTATTTGCACTACACCCCTCAGTTGTATAAGTGGGCTATAAAGTACATGTACACACATCATGACGCAGAGGAAGTTGTGCAGAATGCTTGGGTGTCGATTTTTAAAAGTCTGTCAAATTATCAGCATAGAGATAAGTTTGAAGGATGGATGAAGGTGATTGTAATTAGGCAGGCGTGGAAGGCCAGGGCCCAACAAAAGAAAGTAGAAGTACTTTCTGATTATGAAAACGAACTTTCGTACGACATAGAAAAGACACTCATCGATAAGATGACTTGTCTGGAAATATTAAGTACGCTAGAAAAGGTTCCATTCGGATCTCGAGAGGTTTTTAAAATGTATGTTCTGGAAGGGTACAAGCATGTGGAAATTGCGAAAATTTTAGAAATATCAGAATCTACTTCCAGGGTCCATTTGTCTAAAGCCAGAAAGATATTAAAGGAATTATTTCTTAGTCTAAATTATCATAAAGATGAATATAGAAAGATTTGAAAAAAAGCTAGCAGAAAAGTTTGGAAGATTTTCTCCGAAGTATAAAGCTACGGAGGACATGTGGGACGCCATCGAGTCTGAGCTTAGACCAAAGAAGAAATCTTCGAGAAGTATTTTTCCTTTCTTCTTGTTTTTTGGATTCTTAGGAATGGTCTTTTGTTATCACACCTTTTCTGATGGAACAGAAATTGTAAAGTCCAGTGAAGAAATGCTTGGAACTTATCTTAGTCAAACGGAAAAGGAATCTATGGAGCAGAAAAGACTAGGAACCTTTGTAGGGCATGAAATTCAGAAAACCCAGGATGCTAAGGAAGCGATTTTGCTTGCGAGTAATCCGAGTCTATCTGAATCCTTGGTCAAGGATGAAATTTCAAAGGTAGAAGAGCAAGCTAAGCCTATACAAAAACTGATTGCAAAGACAGAGGCTCAGATCATCAGAGCTAAGACTGCTAAGGAACCGTCTGATGTTTTAAAGAAGTTTTTTGCTGAAAGGCAATCAAGAAATTCAGGAGTGGGATTTATTATTCCTCAGTTAATGGATAAACAAGGGAGCGCCTTGGTATTGGACCGAGTAGAAGAACAAGTTGTGGAAGAATCAAGTAAGCGGGTTTTAACTGCTCTTAATCCTTTGCCAGTAAGCGAGTTTGATTTGGTACTTGATGCTTTGGTACTACCGGTTTTAAAATCAGGAAATACCTTTACAGAAAATACTGTTGAAAGCTCCAAAAATCATCAACGATTTTCTTTGGGGTTGGCATTTGGGATCAATCAATTAAGCAGCAAGTATGTGCTTAATGATCCTGCTTATGCCAATGTCTTGGAAAATAGAAAGCGTTCGGAACAAGCAGATTTACAATATTTAATTGGCTTGCAATTGGAATATGACCTGTTAAACAAATGGTCTATCCAATCGGGCATCAACTATCAATATTTTCAAGATGAGTCATATACTCTGTCAGCTACCGTTCACATGGATACCATTGAGAATTACGCGATGAATGCGACGACCGCTCTAGGTGGAGATACCACAATTCTTGGCAGAGCAATCATTAGAAATGATTCAAGTTTTAGTTCACGGACTTATACGAATAGACATATTGTGAGTATTCCAATTTTGATTACTTACAACATGAGACTTTCAGAGAAATCTAAAATGGGTATCGGTTTAGGTTTTGAGAAAACAATTTTCACCCAGATTGAAGGGATGGAAGCCGATTTAAATGCCACGACCTATGACCTTACTTTAGATAAGGAATCGAGGTATGGCAGCAAGGGTGCTTATGCACTATTTCAATTAATGTATAAATATAAATTAACAAACAACTGGGATTTGCGACTGGCGTCGAATTATAGACGAGCACTATCAAGCAATTATAATGCAAGCGCTCCAATACAAAAATCGTTTCATGCGATCAACTTATCAGTTAGCACCCATCTAAAATTTTAAATAATGAAAAAAATAAATTTAATTCTTATTTTAACGACAGCTCTTTTGTTTAGCGCATCTTTTCTGTCTGCACAACTTTTAGTCAATGGCATTCAAGTACCAGAAGCAAGTGTTAACAATTTTTCCATTTGTGAAGATGTTATCCTAAGTTTGAATAATGACCAGGTACTAACAGAGAGTGATTGCGAATTCTCAGCCGATTTTTCTAAGGTTCAAGCAGGAACAAATACGCTTTACGCAAGTTCTGATATGTTGAAAGTTAGTTCTACCACTTTGGATTTGGTCAAAATTGCCATCGGCTTCGATGAAGGATTTGAATCTTATGCCCATGCTATGGCTGCGGACATTGACAGTGATAATGTTATCACCACAGATGATCTTATTCTTTTGAGAAGACTCATATTATTAGTAGACACTGAAATACCTACCATGGTGAAAATTGGAAAGCTAGCATATGCCAGCGAGCCTTTTTACGGTTTTGATTTACTTTCTGATCACACAACTTATACCTTTGAAGATACGGAGGTAGAAGATGGAGTTGCTTCTGATATTATCTTAATTTCAGTTGGAAATTTGTAGAAACGCATTTTTATTATTTACGGCTTGCGCTTTTGGTTTAAGCTGTAAATGTTTAAGAGTCCAGTGGGGTCAACAAACAGATCGCACTGGACTTTTTTTTGTATTGTTGATTGATTAAAAACGTAAGGTGAGAATACGAGCGGTCCAAAGGACTCCCAGGGAAGGTTGACATTATTGTACCACCATGCGGACCTTCGCCAGCCCTTAATTTCTAAAGAAATTTGGGCCGGCGAAGGTCCGCGTGGGAAGATAAGTTTTTTTTATGTGTCTAACGTAAGGCGATCCCTCTAACATAAGGCGATCCCTCTGGGATCGTTTTTTATTAGTCAAATAATAGAGTAAGGTCGTGAAAATCATGAGGTGGTTTTAAAATCAAGAAGTGAACTCCGAGCGGTGCAAAGGACTCTCAAGGAAGGTTGACATTATTGAAATATCAGTCATGTACGAGAACCCCAGTGGGGTGACATTATTGTAAAAAAAGCAGAGAAAAAGTACCACCACGCGGACCTTCGTCAGCCCTTAATTTCTAAAGAAATTTAGGCCGGCGAAGGTCCGCGTGGGAAGATAAGTTTTTTTTATGTGTCTAACCTAATGCGATCCCTCTAACATAAGGCGATCCCTCTGGGATTGTTTTTTATTAGTCAAATAAAAAAGAAAAATCATAAAATTCACAGGGTGGTTTTAAAATCAAGAAGTGAACTCCGAGCGGTGCAAAGGACTCTCAAGGAAGGTTGACATTATTGAAATATCAGTCAAGTATAAAAACCCCATCGGGGTGACATTATTGTAGCAAATTATAATGCAAACGAAAAACCCCATCGGGGTGATATTATTGTTTAACCATCTGGGTGAAATTATTGTAACAAACAGAGCAAAATTTCCATCAAGCCCACCTTGCCCAGCCCTTAATTTCTGAAGAAATTAGGGGCCGGCCAAGGGCCGCGTGGGAATAAAAAGGTTACTCGGTCAGCTAGCATAATGCGATCCCTCAAACGTAAGGCGATCCCTCTGGGATCGTTTTTTATTAGTCAAATAATAGAGTAAGGTCGAGAAAATTATGAGGTGGTTTTTAAGACCAATATCAGAGCCCGAGCTGCGCAAAGGACTCCTAAGGAAAGTTGACATTATTTTAACATCAGTCAAGTATAAAAACCCCATCGGGGTGTCATTATTGTAGCCCAGCGTGTGACATTATTGTAACCCCATCGGGGTGACATTATTGTAGCCTAGCGTGTGACATTATTGTAACCCCAGCGGGATGACATTATTGTAGCCTAGCGGGGTGGCATTATTGTACAACCAGCAGGATGACACTATTGTACCCCCAACGGGATGACATTATCGTGGAATACCTAACAACGTGCGATCCATCTTGGATCTTTTTTGATGGAAATCGATAAAAATCAAACTCAAAAACCCGATCGGTGTGGCATTATTATACACCTATTTAATGTAAATTGCCGTCCAATTAAAGTAGTGGGACATGGAAGACAGTAAAATGCTGGATTATATCAAAGACGTATTAGAAAATATGCCATCTGATTGGTTGAATTTGACCACACATCGGCTTGATATATATGAAGAAAAGTTGGCTAAAACCCAGTTTTTAGAACAGCTTGAAATCTTGTTGAAAGACAAGAACGCTGATCCATTGGCGCTCAGCGAATTACCCACTGCGTTCGATTACATTCGATTGGGTCATCCATTATCATGTATATTAGAATGGCTTATTGCTAAGCTAAATAATACAAAAGCCGATAATGTGATCAGCTTTTCATCTAAGGTTACACCAGTCTTAGCCATACTCAGAAAAAATTTATTAACGAACAGAAAGAGCCAGATCATCTATCAAGGTAGTATGCCAGCCTTTTTTGATGCGGATGTCATCAAGCGGGTATATGGCTATGATTTTGACTTAAAGCAGGTGACGAATTTGGAGGAGGTTTCTGAGTTTGAAGGCAGTAGCATATTTATTTCCCAGCAGGATAAAATTTCTACCATTGATGCTGCGTCGAATATTGACTTTTTCGTCAATGTGCATCCGCATTTTGGATCTGTTTTAATAGTGAATGGAACTGCAAATGAATCCTATGTTTCAGAGATTCAGCATGTTCGCAGAAGAGAAACCATTGCTATGACACCAGTCAATAGTATGGCTGTGTTAAGAGAACTTCTGGATGATGCTACGCTTGAAAATGAAAACGATAAGCGCGCAGGAAATAAAGCATCTGTCATTGCCAGCATTCAAGAAATAACAGCTGCCCCAAGCAAGGTGCTCATCGGTTCTAGTGGACTCTCTATTCAGTATGCCATCATGATGGGTTTGATAGACCATGCAGAAGAACACCATAAAGGCAAGGCCATCAAATTTGTCGTTCCACCCAATTGCTATGGAGGGACTAATGACCAGGCAAGACGAGTGGCTGCTTGCCTTGCGAATGTTGAGGTTGTGGATCTGCCTGTAGATGGGGAAAATGACATGCTTCAAAGCATTGACATTGTCTTAGATGAAATAGCGGCGGATGATGCCATTCCTTATATTATTGCGGAGATTCCTACCAACCCAAGAGTGGAAGTTCCGGATCTTAAGCAATTAAAAGCAGTCTTAAGTGCACCGCGCAAAACGGTGTCTGGTGCCTTGGCGATTGATCCTGTTTTTGTATTGGATCAAACCTTTTGTCCGAATGTACATTTTTTAGGAGAAGGAGCCATCCTTTCAGGAGTACGAGCGATCTCTTATGCGAGTGGATCTAAATTTCCTAGTGGCGGATTATGCACCGCTGGCTACTGTGTAGGTAATAACAAAACGATGGATTTGATGGATAAAATAGAAAACCATCTCATGCTTTGTGATAATGAAGCGACCAATCTTCAACTTGAAATTCTCGCTAAGCAATTGCCGTCCATGCTTCATAGAATAAGTACAGCTTACAAAAATACTCGAGAATTTGTAAGTTACATTCGGCAAATTTTACCAACGGCAAGAATCAATTTTGTTTCTGAAGAATTGGCGAGCCAAGGCTTTACGCCTTCGGTGTTTTCACTAGACCTTCCTACCCAAGGTGATACGGAAGAAGAAAGAGAATCCTATAAGCGATTATTAAATCATAAGTTAATTAATTTAATGATTACAAAAATTCCCAAGGAAAGCAAATATTGTGTCAGCTACGGCCAGTTAAAGGGTTGCTATTGGACGATCCCAGCTACTTCGACGCAGGGGACAACAAAGGAAGGCGACAAGGATTATATTGCGAGGGTAGCCCTTTCCGGGAATATGGATCTTGAACTACACAAGAAAGTGTTTTTGGAATTTGTTAAAGAGATATGACTTATAAAATGCAATAGGACTTAGAGAAAGCAAGAGTAACTATATTTTCATGCTTTATACTTGTGAAGTATATTCAAAATCCCGAGAAATGTATAAGACTCTTAGTTTTTAAAGTCCCATATTGTGCCGATTACCAATTAAAAACCTATGAAAAATTTTCTCCTACAATTTGGCGGAAAAGCTACCAATGAACTTCAGGCTCAATACGAAAAATCAGAAAATTGGCGGGATGGGCACTTTCAAAATTTGGAAGAATCCGATATGCTAATGCCCTTAAGCAAGATACCAGCTGTGATCTACAAACAACTGACAAAAAAAGGTCAAACACCAAAAGAAAATTTGCCTATCATTCCTTTTGAGGAAGAACAATTTTTAGCGACTTCTGATATAGCAAAATTTATCTGGTATGGCCATTCAGTGGTTCTGATGCGCTTGAATAATAAAACCATCTTAATTGACCCTATGCTTGGTTCAGATACCACACCTATAGCACCTATTTCGAATAAACGTTTTTCAGCGAATAGCTTGTCCTTGATCGATGATTTTCCTGAAATTGATCTCATCTTATTGACACACGATCATTATGATCACTTGGATTATGATAGCATTCAAAAACTAAAACATAAAACCCAAAGGTATTATGTAGCATTAGGTTTGAAGCGTCATCTCGTACGTTGGGGCGTGGCAGCTGAATTGATAACTGAATTTGATTGGTGGAATGATGCCATGCTTGGCGACATTAAAATTACCTTCACGCCTACTCAACATTTTTCTGGACGAGGTTTGACAGATAGAGCAAAATGTCTTTGGGGTGGTTGGGCATTTAAAACAGAAAAGGAAACTATCTGGTTTAGTGGCGACAGTGGATACGCTAAGCATTTTAAAACAATAGGGGAACATTTAGGGCCATTTGATTTTGCATTCATGGAATGTGGTCAGTACAATCACGACTGGCATCCAGTTCATATGTTTCCGGAGGAATGTATCCAAGCGGCCTTAGATGCTCATGTTAAAAAAGCGATGCCTGTTCATTGGGCAGGTTTTGCTCTTTCATACCAACATACATGGACGGATCCAGCAGATGGCTTTGTGAAGTATGCTAAGGAGAAAGAACTAGATTATTTACTTCCAGAAATTGGGCAATTGTTTACCTATTCTGATAGCCTTCAAGATGCCTGGTGGAGGTGATAAGCTGGTGAAGATTGGACTTTAGATTAAAGTACAATCGCCCATTTTCAAAATGGTCTTGTATCCCTTTTTAATGTAAAATTTTAAACAAGCCTAGACAATATGCTACTTCAAGTCGAGACTTCGTCTTCATATTTTTGCTACTCTTCCCTTTTAGCATGATTCCGGAATTAATGGCATTAGGTCCAACAGGATTTTGGTTATCAATTCCTATTACAAGTTTAATTGGCTGGGTATATCTAATGATGGAATTTGCTGCAGTTTATACTGAAAACCCTTTTTAGGGAATGGCCAATGACATTCCAATGTTTCTTTATGTAGAACCATTGAAATAGATTTACGTCAGATTTTGGATGAGACAGAATTGCCAAAACCTATTGCTGCTGTAAATGATATTTTAATGTAATCTGCGTAGTAATTTTGAATCATTAGCTTACAAGTACTTCAATTTCTTTAGGTAAACTAGGCGTCTTCTCCACAAATCCTTCTAGCACCTCAAAGAAGTTCAATATATCTTTTTTACTATTATTCGCATTGATGGTCACAAACCTTACAAAAGTATCTCCATTAAAAGAGCCAAAACCTACTACGGTAATTTGATTTTCGTACAGTGCCGTACAAAGCGCTTTTGGATCAATGTTTTTATAATTAAAACAAACTGAAATGGAATCATCAAAACTGTAAAAAGTATAGTCTGGATTGTTTCTGATATATGCTCTAGCAACATCAGCCAATTCAAATTGATGATCAATAAGCTGTTCTAGACCTTCCGTTCCAATAGACTTCCATAAAGTCCAAAATTTTAAGGCGTCATTTCTTCTACCACATTGGAAAGAGGTCTTACCCAAGTTGAAATCATCTCCATCTGTTTGATACAAGTAGTCTGCTTCATTGCTGAAAGAATCATGCAATTGCTTTTTGTCATTTACTAAAAGAATGGAGCAAGTCAAAGGTGTCCCAAGCATTTTGTGTGCATTGTAACTGAATGACTCAGATCTTTCCATTCCTTTTAGCAAGTGTTTATATTTCTTGCTGAAGATAACACCGCCATTATATGCTCCGTCGATGTGCAGCCAAATTTTATATCTTTTGGTAATGTCAGCAATTTCATCAATTGGATCAAAAGCACCGAGCACTGTTGTTCCAGCAGTGGCATTCACGTAGGTCGGAATAAATCCTTTACTGATGTCAACCTTAATTTGTGCTTCCAATTGTCCCGGGATCATTCTTCCTTCAGAATCGCAAGCAATAAATCGGATATTGTTTCTTCCGATGCCAGCAAAACTTGCATTTTTTGCAGTTGAATAATGGGATTCTTTTGACGTATATATAACCAATGGTTTCGTCATGCCATCCGTTCTACAATCTGGATCCTTCGCGTCACGAGCCATAACTAAGGCCATGTAATTACTCATCGAACCTCCCGTTGGAAAGGTACCATTACTATGTTCACCATAGCCAACCAAGTCACAAGATTGTCTGATAATTTCTTGTTCAATACCAACTTGCGGACCGGCCACTTTGTAAGTGTACATGCTATTGTTTAAAACCACAGCAAGTAGATCCCCTAAGACAGCTTTGCTTTGTCTTCCTCCAAAAAGTTGGTTGAAAAATAAGTTTGTAGCCGTTTTCGGAGTTGAAATGATGACCTCTTTTAGGATTGACTTAAAGTCCTCATCAATCAAAGGAGCATCATTAAGCGATAGATCGATTGAGTCGTATAATTTGTTTGCCTCAATTCGTTCTGCGACTGGATTATGCTTTTCTTCGTGCAATAATACCTCAACCAATTCATTAAATAAAGCTAAGTCTTTACTTATATCAGACATATAAATTTCGTGTTTAGATTATAATACAGATTGTAAAAAGGATTTAAACCAAATCCTAAATCACAATTTTTCTTAAATTTTCATTTATATTTTTGCAGCTAAATTTGTGCTGCGCTAGAACTCAAAAACACCAAGAGGTGATTTTTGTAATGTGATATTGTCTTTATACCTAGTAAGAGCTCCCATAGAAAGAGCTTGGAATAAGGTGTATAAAGATTGTGTAGGTAAAGGGTTTTGCTTGATAAAATTCAAATGAATTATAATTTTTAATTTTCTCTTAATGCACAAACCCAAGGTACTTCCCCAAATTCATCTTGCCACTTTGATATGATTTTGCAACCATCGTACGAGAACAAATGTACTCATATATTCTTAAGCAACAATATTTTAACAGATTTGTTGTGAGAAATGCCATTTATCTCCTACTTATGAGCATCTTCCGTCTGCTATACATGCTAATTGTTCAAACAATCGTCTTTGTTTCATTTAGAAAATTTTGGCCTTAGCTAGGAAAGCTATTAAAATGCCGAGGCGGGTAAGCCGTGCAAAGCTAAAGTGTATGAGCTTGGGAGAAGGAATTGTAAGGAAAATAAAATGCTTAAGCATGAAAGCCAAACAAATGAAATTATACTAAAGCGAGTTTTTAGCTTGTGGGATAGCCTCGAGAGCATTTTAAGCTTTGCTAGGTAAAGCCTTGAATTTTTGTTACTTTTTTTTCAAGAAAAAAGTAAATCCATTTTGTTGAATATCGAATCACTATTTTATGTCAAATCTATAAGTTAAAAAGTATATCATATTCCTCAAAAATTAATTTAAAAAATTTCTCAACTTCTAGGTTAGATTGAAGTTGACTTTAAATTTGAACCAATATGCAAGACAAAGAATTCATTATCAAAATAATCGTATTAGCCATTTATGTTGGAATTCTATTTCTCATAGGGATTTTCGCTTCTAAGCGAATAAAAAGCATGAGTGACTATTATGTAGGAGGAAAAAAGATGGGCTTCTGGGCAGTTGCCTTTTCTGCAAGAGCAACAGGGGAGTCTGGCTGGCTGTTAATCGGATTGACAGGCATGGGAGCAATGGCAGGTTATTCCGCTTATTGGGTTGTCTTGGGAGAGTTGCTCGGCGTATTTATTTCCTGGCAGTTCATGGCGAAACTTTTCAAGAA
>CALIIW010000051.1 GCA_938018185.1 uncultured Saprospiraceae bacterium | reverse complement strand
GCAGTGACTTTTAAACCTGCAGCCTCGATTAGTTTTTCGAAAGACTCATAAGCATACATTCGACTATTTCCATTAGCCATACAAGTAAAATATAAAGATGTGGTATGAAGACTAAATTCTGCAGCAGGATATTCTTGTCTGTCAACAAAAGTTTCCATGATCATTATTTTGCTATTAGTGCCCATAGCGGTTTTGGCAGCTTTTAAGATCTTGATTATTTCCTCTTTAGAGAAACAATCTAGAAATTGGCTCATCCAGATGATCTCGTTATTGGGAGGTAAAGAAATTTCTTCAGCAAGTAAATTCTGGGGATGAAAAGAAATTCTTTCCACGCCTTTTTTCCCCTCAATATTTTTAGTGGCAGTTCCTATTTGGCCAGGTAAGTCTACAATTGTCATTTGCACCTCTTCAGAATGAGAAACACATTTTAAAGACCATTTTCCGGTGTTGCCACCAATGTCCATAATTTTGGTAGGATTATTCTTAAAGACAATATCTAAAGCTTGGCCAAAAGAGGTATCCGAATAATAATGATCAAATTCAAACCAGCTTTTTCTTATATTTTCGGGCAATTCAGACAAACCTTCATATATGGTGTCCCATAGTCCAAATCTTTTATGAAGGCCCACTGGTTTTTCTTTTTCAATAGAATCTTTTAAGTAAAATGCTCCTTCATAACAGACATCTTGAACAAAATTAAAATTAACTTCTGTCAACTTATCTTTAAGTAAAAAATATCCAATTTTACCTATTTTATTCTTCCCTTCAATCATAATCACAACTTTCATGAAACGGGCTAAATCTAATAATACTTTAACACCATAAATTGAGATTCCAGTTTGTTCAGCAATTTCTTCATCAGAAATGCCGTGCCTAGATTCGTGTATTAACAACAAAATACCTAGTTTTTTTAAGGCTTCTACCGCTTGAAATACGATAGGACCAAAAGCTATTTTTTGAGCTTCATACTTGGCTTCTAGAGCAGTTATTGATTCCATATTAATTTACGTCTTAGCGTTGATTTATTGATGTTTTCTATTTCGTAACAAGTTACTATTCTCCTTTTGATCCAATTTCAGATTAATAATGCTGAATTTTTTAGCCATAAAAGAGTCATAATTTTTAAGAATACGCCAAATTATTAACATAATCATAAATTGCCCAGCTATAGAGCGCACAAAATAGTTCTAATATGTAAATTATTAAAGCCGTAAAGAGAGATTCCCTTAAATAGATTGAATTTGAAAAGCAGAATTTTTCTAAGCCCTTTTTGATGTATTAATATCCTCTTGCAATTAGGCAGAAACAATATCAAAAGACATGTGGTGACTATTCAATTGTAATATTTTTTTCACCTTGTTGTAGAAATCCGTTCCCGCTCCAAAGATCCCTAGCACAGGAGTAGATTTGACATTGTCTGGTTTAATTAAATAATTATAAGCCATGTCTTGAGCTACTTTTTTTTAGGCAATTAGTTTTGCCTAAAGGGTTTATTTTAAGAATTTCCAATGTGGCATAAGCTGAGTGGTTTCGCCATAATATTCTGCTGCAGGGAGATAAGCCAAATCAAGTATAAAAATGCACATTATATTTTTTCTAAATGCCAAACTGGCATCGCAAGTTATTTAGGCCAATCAAACCCTGCTGGTTTACGAAAACTCATTTCTTGTTGATGCACTGGATGCAAAAGACTTAAGCTGTCCGCATGCAAATATAAGCGATCTGCTTTCTTGCCATACAAATCATCTCCAACAATTGGAATGTTCAAACCCAAAGCATGTGAAGCATGAACCCGCAATTGATGTGTTCTTCCCGTAATAGGGTAGAAGTGAATTTTTGTTTTCCCATCCTTTCGTTTAATGATCTCCCAATTCGTTTGAGCTGATTTACCATGTTCATGACAAACCAATTGTCTAGGCCTATCTTCTAAATCCACTCGCAGTGGCAAACTTATACTGCCTCGCTCATCAAGTAATAGACCATCCAATATTGCTGTATACCTTTTTTTAATGGTTTTTGTAATAAACTGATTTTGTAGATGCTTGTGTGCTTTCTTATTCTTTGCTAATACCAAGAGTCCAGAGGTCGCCATGTCTAGCCGATGTACGATGATAGGTCCAGTAATATCTTTTACTTCTTTTTTTATTCTAGTATACACCGAGTCCTTGATATGAATTCCAGGTACGGATAACAATTCAGGTGGTTTACATAAAACAATCAAATCTTCATCTTCAAAAATTATCTCTAGCTCTTTTTTTATAGCGGGATTTATTAAAAACGGATTTGGATCCACTTCAAGTCCTACCAGCATATGCTTCAGAATTGGTTTACACCTACCTTGACAAGCTGGGTAAAATTGTTTGTGTTTTCTTATCTCTTTTTTAGGAGATTTCCCCCACCAAAATTCAGCCATTGCAATTGGTTTTAAATCATGCAAATAGGCATATTGCAACAACTTTGGTGCGGCACATTCTCCGGAACCCGCAGGGATTTGTTCAATTGAAGTTTCCTCAAATAAATCAAGCAGATTTTTAATTTCTTTTTTCGAATTTAAAAAATTATACTGCATAGATATATATGCTTGTAATTCAGCTGACTTAATTTTACGCTTTTCTTTTAACTGCTCTATTTGTGCTGTAAATTCTGAAACTTTTTCATTAAATGGTCTTAAGATATGTTGCCAATACCTTTTTACATTATTTATAAAATGCTTAGCTTCTAAACTTTCTTTTCCTAATGCTTTTTCAAAATTTTCATATGCCTCCTTTGATAATTCAGATTTTGCCTTAATTCTTCGCAAATGCCGATCTTTTTTAAAAGCTTTTACCGACTCTAGTTTTTGCTGAATATCTAGAATTGATTTCTTAATCTCTGCTTCAGCTTCAGCACATAGCACTAGGTATTCTGAATTAGTTTCTAAATTTTCTATTTCTGTATTAATATTGTTTAATACACTGTTTTCTTTCAAATAATATGAGTCCTTAGCTAAGATGTCATAAACAGGTGGAACAAACTTTCTATGAATATTTTTCTTTGCCAGACTTCCTGAGACTGCACTTAAATAACCAACTTCTTTTTCTTGATTTTGTACCACTAGAACTCCAAACATTTTTCCAAATGCAAGATCCTTTTTCGAAGAGTTTAATCCAAAGTTATGATCAAAATCAGTTTGCAATTTTAAGTAACTTTGAATCTCTTGTGCAGCAATCCTGCATAATGGGTGCGGCTCATAATAGAAAGGGAAGGTAAACTTACTCGGAAGCTTAAACTCAGATATTGGAGTTAAGAAATTATGAAAATGTTTTGGCAAAATAATTAGAGTGAATTTTGAACAAATATACTTTAAATTAAATGTTCTTTTTCTTCAAATAAAAGTTTGAGTTCTTTTTTAGAAAAATCGAGATTAATTAAAAATTCACGTTTGATCGTTTCAATCCATTCCTGGCCATAGTCAACACGTTTCTTATCAAAAACCTTTATCCCTTTTCGAATAGACATTTTATTATTAAATAGACCAATTCGTCCATCTGCTGTATTTCTGCCTACAAATCTGTGATAGTAAAAATGAGATTTAGGATGGCTTGACATATAATAATTGGAGACCTCTATATCTTCTTCACTGATAATTACTTTCTCAAAGCTGTATTGATCCATCCATACCTGTTCAACTAAGCGTTGGATCATAAATTGCTGGTCTGCAAAAGGTAATATTCGAACCATACCTACCTGGTCATTCACAGGAGTGGATACATTGATGTCTAATGGAACCCTGCTTATGAGTCCACCAAATCCAACATCGGTTATATAAGTTCTGCCTTCCAAATCAACTAAATGTGCTAAGTGAGTTCTCGGGGGAATATTTTTTGGATTACTCAACCAAACCCTGCATAAAATTGGCTTAGTGGAGAAACCTAAAGATTTCAATAGTTCAGCGTATAAGATATTTAGTTCAAAACAGTAGCCTCCGCGTTTTTGTGAAATAATCTTTTTAAATAGATGGTCATGGTTTAAGTCAATTTTTCTGCCAACTATAATGTCTAAGTTCTCAAAAGGAATGTTTATAGTATGTAATTCTTGCAAAGCAGTTAAGCCCAATAAATCAGTATGGCAGTTGTTGATTTTTATTCTACTTAGGTATTTCGTTATTGCGGAGTCTTTCATCATTTTATCTGAGTACTTTGAGACTAAGATAGTAAAACTTAATAGAGGAGGAAATCCCATAATATGGGCGTTTAATTAGTACCTAAGCTATCTCACCTTTCTATCATCAAAAAATTATGCCCGCTTTAATTTCTGTTTGACAATTTTGTTTAATTCGCTTCCTAAAAAGGATGCAATTTCAAACATACCTTCTCTCTTCAGCATGGACTTTTGCTCTGCCTTAGAATTGTAGTTTGTATTTGTATTAACATCATAAACCCATTTGTTCCCATTTTCATCTTCTACATATTCTAAGGCTCCAACACCAATGCCATTAGAAAGAAGAAAGGATGCGTATCTTTCGAGGTACTGATTCTCATAATCGTCAAGGATAACAAATTTACTAGAAGTCTGCTTTTGATCTGCAGGACAGAAAGCATCTTCAATATTACAAGAATCTGCTGGACATAATTGGAATCCATTTTGAGCATCAATGCTAACAGCATACAAAAGTTTACCTCCAACAAACTCAGCTCTGACAATTCGCCCATTGGCAGGTTTTATATATTCTTGAATCAGCCAAATGCCGTCCAGAGATTCTCCTATTTGATCGTCCTTTATCGATTGTATCAAACTTTCCTTTGTTCGGAATAATTGAACTCCTGTGCCCTTACCACCTCGGTTTGGTTTGAGAATAAAAGGAAACTTATTCAACTGATCAACTGCTTTTGATAAGGAGTCAACATTGTTTGAAATAATTGTTTTTGGATGTGGAATTTCAAATTGCTGTAAAGAAATGTACTGCTCAGATTTCCTCAATTCAAGTTGCAATGCTCTACGACCATTGATGACTTGTCGCCCATGTCTTTCTAACCATGCCAACACATTAGCAGTCATTTCAGGCGCATAGCGATGATTTCGAGTATGAGCAGAAGCACTCATTCGATTATAAAATATACCTTCAGGTGGCACAGTACTCAAGTCTAAAGAGAGTTCATCAATAAACCATTCTTCATATGGAAGATTTAATTTCTCAAAGGCTGCTCTTAAGGGAAGTACCCAAGCATCATTTTCGTGAATCACATAAATTTTCATCTTTTTTAATTTTGTTGGTTAACAAAAAAAAGCCTTCTCACATGTGCGAGAAGGCTCTTTTTTATAAATATTATTATATCAAAAATTACATACGCCGTTCTCTGCTCAGAGTCTCACTAAGACAACAACAACAGCAAACGTTATGTAAATTCAAATTCTTTATCATTATGAGAACAAATTATAGGAAATAAATGTAAGAATCAAATAAAATTTTTAATTATTTGTATCTGCTCCATTTGTGATTTTATATTTAATGTAGTTTGATTCTATTGTTTATCACTTATTGCTCAGATTTGTCCAGATGTTCATAATGTATATTTTACTGAGGTAGTTTATTAACTGTCCTTAAGAATACTCGACTTTCTGCCGCGTCAGTATTAACTCTAACAATATATTCCTTGGCTAATATTTTCTGTCAAGGCATTTTATATGTTTGAATGATTGGCTGCACAATTAAGCAGTACATATTTGATTGGTGAAAAAAAGGAATACTAATTTTTACTAATATTCCTAATCATTATTTTAAATTGTATCTCTTGAAATAAAATTAATTATTCTTTAATTTGCGTGAAAGCAAATATTTCTATCAGACACATAACTCCACCCATAATAGCAACAGGCATATTTCCTGCAATGATATTATTTACACAATCTAAACCATCAGATACCATTCTTAATAATAAAATAATTTTAATCATGGAAGCATTTTTTTGTAAAAGGCCAAAAAGGGTCACCACCGCTGTAGCCATATTACGCGAGACAAATAAGCCTAAAGGACCTGCAAGCGACAGTGCACCTGCCGCCGGCAATGCTTCCCATGTACCTAACAAGGCATCTGGTTTGAAATAACCAGAAAGACTTGCTCCCAAAGTAATAATGAAGGTAATCCAAAGATATATTGTAATCCACTTTGGTACTGCAATTGAATTGTTTGTCATGATGTTATGATATTTTGGTTATTAAAAAGTATAAAATTTATCTAATTCTAAAAATTGAATTTATAACTTACATTAAGTGGGGACCTATTTAAGGTAGATAATCATCAACCAGCTGCAATCACCAAACTTGCTGTACCACTACCAACGATGATGTAATCATGCCCTTCGTTACTAGCTGTATTTTTTGATTGCTTCATCAATGTTTTTTTTGAGGTTGTTGATTAGCTTCATCCATTGAATGATCTTTTCCAACAAAAGGGGCGGCAACTGAGGATGCCATATTATTCTTGTTTTTTTATAAATGCTCTTTTTTTTAGTTTTTTTATTGAAAGTAGTATTAGAAAAGAAAGAGCGCGTAACCTTTTCGAAACGGCCCTTTCTTTACGCTGAGAGTTATATTTTAATTTATCTTACTATTACAATTTTTCCAGATTTGTATCCGGTCTTGTTAACTAAACGATAACTATATACACCTGGATTAAGGGCTTTTCCATCAAAAGGAATGTTGTTCATTCCTGGATGCATTCTTAAGTTATTGTTAGCAACTAATGCTCCTTTTACATTGAAAATCTGTAATTGGTATGCTCCACCTTCTGTAAGTTCAATTACAAAATTAGTCACCTGACTAAATGGGTTAGGAGAAACAATAATAGTAGAATATTCCTCAAGTAGATTGCCAGTACTCGTTGAAATATCTCCCAGCTCAATAATTTCAATATTAAAAGGAGGTTCAAATTCATTGATACCAAACAAAGCACCGAATTGAGATTCTAATACATATACATATCGTTTACCGTCATTTTCGTAATACCATAGTCCAGATGAATCATCTAAACCAGTAGCTACTTCTCTTCCTCTAGCAGTTGTTGCATCTGAAAAGACTAACTCATATACAGTACCAACATTAGCCGGATCTCCTGTATCGTTTGTTGCATAGTATAATGCATCGTTCGTATCATCCCGAGATATACCATCTGCATCTACAGTATCTAAGCCATCAATAGATACTTCTTGCATAGTCCCTGGTGTACCACCACTGATAGGTAAGTACCACAATTTATTCCCTTGAGAAATGTATAATCCTCCGTCATTGTCATAGATCGTACCACCGATACCACTGATAGATGGATCCCAATCTGTGCTAGTAAACCAACTATCGTTTACAGTACCTGCAGTAGGATCTATTTCAAAAATTCTTGGACTTCCAAAATCAGTAACGTAGTATTTACCTTCGACGATAGACACCGTA
>CALIIW010000050.1 GCA_938018185.1 uncultured Saprospiraceae bacterium | reverse complement strand
CCAGCGAAGATTAATGTTTTATCTTTGAATCTCAACCAATTAAATATTTAGAAACGGCGTGGTTGCCATACTGAAAACGAAAAAATTAAAAAAATGAAAAGAATAATTACCCTAATGAGTTTTTGCCTGTTTGCGGGCATGATGTTTGCTCAACCAGCCTTTAAGGTTGATGAGAATGGAAGAATAGGAATAGGAACGGCAAATCCTACGTCAAATCTTGAAATTAAGAATCTTGCTGGAGAAGTTGGTGCAGGTCTAAGATTTAGGTCTAATAATACAACTGCCCTTTTTAACTATTTTGATGGAGGATCAGATGGTTTATCTTCTCAATGGAACATGGATGCTATTCCGGGAAAGGCAAATGGTAATGTAAATCTTGGGTTCTTTAGATCTACTAACACTACTGGTGTAGTTGGATTTATTCTTTTCGAAGCAAAGAATACCGCAAACATAAACACGTACCTTGCTGCAAGTGGCAACTCTTACGTTGGTAATGTTGCAGGAAATTTACAAGTTGGTACTAATACTAACGTGGGTGCTAACAGATTAAATGTAGCTGGTAATGCCTACAAAACTTCTGGTGGCGCAAACTGGTCTATCCCTTCTGATAGAAAGTTGAAGTCTAATGTAAAGAGTTATGCAGGTGGTTTAAATATCATCTCTCGCATGAAGCCAGTAGAGTATGACTACAATGGCAAAGCAGGAACTGTCGCTGGGCATCACCAAATAGGTGTAATCGCTCAGGAATTACAAAAGATTGCTCCGTTCATGGTTGAAGAAGCGACTGTGACAGAGTCAACTATGAGTGAGTTTGCAGAGATTACCGTAACCAAAGAAGAGAAGATACTAACAGTTAATCCTTCAGCTCTTAAGTGGATGCTAGTTAATGCCGTCAATGAGCAGCAAACTATGATCGACGAATTAAGAAAAGATAATGATGAACTAAAAAGTTTACTTGAAGAAATGAGGGCAACTATTGCAATCGTACAAGAAACGAAAACTGCAACAAATTTAGTTGGTTCAACTGAAATTGCAAGTTTGGAGCAGAATACTCCAAATCCATTTAATGGACAGACAAAAGTGAGTTACTTCGTTCCAGCAAACGCTCAAAACGCGCTAATGACCATTACTAATAACGCAGGTCAAGTAATTAAGACACTACCCATATCACATACTGGTGCAGGTGAACTGGAGCTTAGCACTCAGGATATGCCTCTTGGACAATATTTTTATACACTTTCAATTGATGGTAAATTAATTGACACCAAGAAAATGTCTTTAGTAAGATAGATTTCAGATAAAAAATAAAAAAAGGGATGCGAAGTTAGTTCGCATCCCTTTTTTTATTTTTAGGTCATCAAACAAATCCCTAATGAGCCAAATCACATATGCACAGCATGGCGAAGACCTTGCCATTAAGAGATACTTCAAAACCCAAGAAAAAGGTCACTATGTTGACGTAGGCGCTTTTGATCCGGTAAAGTACTCTAACACCAATATGTTTTATCTGAATGGGTGGTCGGGCATAAATGTTGAACCTAACCCAGAAGGCTTTCAGCGCTTTGTAGAACAGAGACAGCGGGACACCAACATTAATTGTGGCATATCGCTATCACAAGAGCGATTAACCTACTATAAGTTTAATCATGGCGCTGTAAACACATTTGTAGAAGAGCAAGCGAGCATATGGAACAAGAAACAAGGTTTCAACATAGAGAAGACCATTGACATCAAAACTATTTCCCTTGAATCAGTTCTTGATTCTAACTGGAATGGACAAGACATAGATTTCATGTCAATAGATGTAGAAGGAATGGATTTTCAAGTGTTACAATCTAACAACTGGAAAAAATATTTGCCAGAAATGCTCATTGTCGAAGAAAATATCTACCAATATCAGAATTATAGAGACTCCCCTATCTATCAATTTCTATCTACAAAGGGTTACGTCCTATGGAATATTAATGCTATTTCAATTTTCTATGTCTTAGAAAAGAAGTATAAAAGACGGTTCAACATTTCTTGATAACCTCAGTCAGTAAGAATCTCAACTTCTCTATGTCCACAAGAATGTTCTTAGAGCCAAACATGCTATTCGGTCTATTCAGATTGACCTTTGACAATGAGTCATCATAGTCATCACCTAAAAGAATATGATAATTCAACTCCTTTGCTCTAGCAATTGTAAAAAAGGAAGAAGTAGCATATACAGGTGATACGATTTCAATAACCTTAGCCGAAGATTGACAAAAGACTATGTTCGTTAGACCAGCTCCATGGGGAGACACGATGACGTCTGCCTCTGAAGCAAGCTTAGCTTGCTGTTGAACTGACAAGGTTGCGGGATCAACAATTTCAAAATCATATTCAGAGATTAAAAAAGCCTCCAATTCCTTTCCATTTATGATTTTTCTTTTGGCTGCCCCTTCCCTACTCAGGTAAACTCTTTTGTAGGGCTTCACTATCTCTTCAGGCAAAAAAGTATTACACAGAAATTCTATCACATTTGAAGATCCTCCGTTACCCGGATGAATTCCTACTGATGGTACTGTCACTCGATCAGCTGTAATTAGCGGAAATTCTCTACTAGTAACTATTGAGTTGCCACTGATGCCCAATAAACTCAAGGAATCTTTTTGAAAGCGCATATTGGCATTATTAAAAACCCAATGATCGAAATCATCAATTTTATATCCCGACTTTAGAAGTGTCCCTATTCTAGGAAGTATATCCAACATCCAATGACAATAGTTTGGTGCGCCAAAATATTGAGATAAAAAAGCAACATGTCCATTTAATTGATGAGGACTGCTCAGATCCTTAAGCTCTCTGATAATTGAAAACCCTCCTATGCTTATATCATTTACCACATCACCATCAGCTGTCATCACATAACTGCAAGATTCATCAGCATAACACGTTGCATTATTAAGAGATGTGGAAAACGATTTCCACTGTATTGTGTTTTTATAGTTAGCGAAAAAGTAATGTTCTTCACCTAAATATCCTTTTGGCTTTTCATAAGTTTTTAATAGCGCTTCCGAATTTTTTGTATATACGCCATAAGCACCAAGAAGATCAGAAGAAAGCTCTCTATTGTTAGACTTTAATTCAATAAAATCTCCTAGTATCTTTCTAGGAACATTTCTTTCCGTTCTAATATAAAGACAGACATCTTCTGAATATGAGTCTTTTAGTAATGTTGCAATTTTAAAATATAGAGCTGTATCGCCAGGAATAGATTCAAGTCCTTTAATGTACGACAAGAATGCTTCCTTTTGCTGATTCAATTTTTTATATAGGTCTCCTTGCTTTTCATTCAACATTTTTGCTTGAATTAAAGTTAGGGTAATTCCTTCACTCAAATTCAGCAATAGCGAAAGAGCTTTCTCCTTGTCCCCAACAAGATCAAGAATTTCAATGTATTTAAATCTGTGCCAAAAGTTTGGGCTACTAAAATATAAAGGTTTTGCCAAAGAAATCGTTTCTTCAATTTTCTCTTGTGAAAGGTAGATCATAACAAGATTATATCTAAAAACATTATTTGATGGCACAGCTTTTACTAGCAGATCATATATCTTTCTTTTGGTGTCAACATCATAGTTCTGCTCGATTCTCTTTACCAGAAATGACAAAGTATCCTTTCCCTTTTTTAAAACAAGTTCTTTGTAAAGAGATGAAGCGCTCACTCCTCCTTGTCTTAATAAATTAGAAATAAAATTGTCAAGCACAGATGGTCTAATTAAGTATTGAATCTAAATTGGTGATATTGTTTCTGTTTTTCTCAAGAAAATTTCGAACTAATTTTATATAATCATCGAACAAGTAAGACCTTCCATTAACATGATAAACCAAAGGGTCAATAAATTTAAAATTATTTCTTTCTGTTACTGCCGCATATATAGGGAATGACATTCTTGACAAAACATCTGGCCCGAGTTTATCATCGGGCCTAAAGTCTGGGAATAATTTTGTCAGGATTCTATTTGCCAAAATAGTTAATACTCTATTTGTTGGATGGTTATACACATGGAACAATCTTTCTTTCCTTCCATATTCTTCTATGATGTCGGAAATTATAAATGTTAACTCACATTCTCTTCTTTTTAATTCATTAAAAGATCGATCATATGAGTTCGTCAATTCAGAGCATTGAAGATGCCGATTAGTTATTGTATCATGAATCTCCTTAGAAGAATTACCTTCAAGAAGTTGTTTGATCATAAACTTGTCATAATAAGGCAAAAGCTTTGTTCCTTCGCAAACTGTAGAAAGTTTCAAATCCATAAGTTCCGGATTATAACCTTTGAAATAGATCGAAGGGAAAGAGAAAGCTATCGCACCAGGTTTTAGTAGCGACTTTAGGTGTTCTGTGCCTAATTCATTAATGCCTTTATAATTATCTGCGATAGGTTGATGAATAAATAAATCCACTTCAGATACCTCCTTCTCTAAATAACTGACATGGGTATCATTTAATAAGTGTACCGCAGGTAATGCTACAATCAAATAGGATTTTTTAAAAGAGCCTGTTTTCCCCAAATAGTGCTTTAAAGCCTCTGCTTGGCAGTTTCCATATATGATGCACTTTTTCATGACATTCTATGATTTCTTTTGGCAAACTGATATAAGTCAATTTCTTTTTCATGATGATCAGTAATAGAGGAAATCACTCGTGGTTTGACCTCTTTTTTTACGGAGTTCTTATTAAGGTCTGGAAAAGTACTTATATCCAATTTTAACCAATCTGGTATAAGTGAAGCCAATGACGTCAGACTCAAATGTAAGTCATCCAAAAATCCGAAATGAGTAAACTCATGAAAGAGATGGAATTTGGCAATTTTTAAAACATTGTTTTCTCCAACAATTTTGGGGTATTTTATATTGGATAAATAATTTATCTGGACATTACTCAGCTTATTCAGCAAAAATTCTAATTTTTTTTCAGATAAGTCATTGATTTGAATTCCTTTGCAATCTTGATTTCCTTGCAAGTAATTGAAAAAATTATAGTGCGAAATAAATCGCTCTACAGGCTCTCTTATGAGAGTATAGGAAAAAGGGTTGCCCACCTTTATCTTGTATTTCGTTAAGTCACCATATCGAATATGTGCAGCAAAAATTTTGTATTCTACCTTTCTCATTTCGACAAGTTCATGTTTCGACAGTTGATCAAGATTATGGCTTGCGGGAATTCCATTACATCCTGGAATGTAAATTTCATTTACATTTATGCCTGAAGCGAGCGCACTCTCATTTATAAAGTTTCTAAAACTTGTACCTCCACATTTTGGAATGTGATAAAACACAAAACTGTCATATGTCATACCTGTTGTTCTATAGCTCTTTAGCATTGAGTAAATCTATTGTTTCGTGCACGCTCTTTAGTCTATCTCTGTGTTTATTTAAAAATTTCTCAAAGTTGATTTTTTGATAGGCCTTAAAGCCTTCATTTTCATTAGTCCCTGATGTAGCCCCTTCATGATGAACGATAATACTATGGGGGGTGACTATAGTCTCAATTCCTTTTGTCCAGGCCGTATAGCACATATCACTATCTTCACAATAACAAGGATGAAATTGCTCATCAAAGTATCCTATTCTATTTAACGCTTGTCTTTTTACATACATTGAGCAACCTGAGACATATCCAGCACGAGTGATTTTATTGTACTCTTCTTTATTGGGATCATCATATTTTCCAATATTCCTGCCCGTTCCGTCAGCATATAGCTCTGAGCCAAATTCTTGCAGCCTTCCATCAGGATATAGTATTTTGCTTCCTGCAATTCCTATTCTCTCATTTTCATAAGCGGCATTTCTCAAATTTGATAGCCAACCTTTTTGAACGACTGTATCGTTATTCAACAAAACA
>CALIIW010000049.1 GCA_938018185.1 uncultured Saprospiraceae bacterium | reverse complement strand
CTATATCGAGATAAGTCGAAAGACCAGGTTTGAAATCACTTTCCCATTCATTGACAACTTGCCCACAATTGTCGATTAGATAAATAACATTTGCGGTAGATGGTGCTAGAATTGTATAGCCATGGTATGCCCCTGGCTTATTTAAAACAATTCCCGGGTCTTGTGCTTTAGAAACACTTAAAAAAAGAAATGAAATAAGGAAAAAAAGTAGACGCTCCAAACCTTTAAGTTTTATAATTTACTTAAGCTCTAAAGGTAAACAAATAAAATTATTGAAAATGCATCCCATTTGCTAATTATGGTTCTTGGAGATTCGTCGATTCCTTAGTAGCAGTACAAGTTACTCTAAGTTTGATCCTTAGTACAATAATTTAATTTTCTTGGAAGATTGTCATCCCGACTGAAGCAGAGCGGAATGGAGGGATCAATATATCATTAAATTGAATAATTTCGACCGAGTTTGCCATAGGCAAAAAACGAGTGGAGAAATCTTACACTTTTATTTGTGAAGATACTGTTCAAATTAAACGAGTACAGATCCCTCCACACTGGTCGAGATGACAAATCCATTCCTGTGCCCTTCAGTCGAAATTAATTTGCAAAAACATTTTATATCGCTTTCAGCTTCATTTGAATATAAACAAAACCATCCCTAAAAATCTCCACCCCCCCCTTCTGCCACCTCTCTTTTTCTTCTGATTGATTCTATAGTTAAGACTCAAGATGATCTGTCTGGACCTCCATTGAAATTCTTCTTCAGAATAATACCCTACGATATCTATATTTTCTTAGAAGATTGTCATCCCGACTGAAGCAGAGCGGAATGGAGGGATCAATATCTTTAAATTGAATAATTTCGACCGAGTTTGCCATAGGCAAAAAACGAGTGGAGAAATCTTACACTTTTATTTGTGAAGATACTGTTCAAATTAAACGAGTACAGATCCCTCCACACTGGTCGGGATGACAAATCCATTCCTGTGCCCTTCAGTCGAAATTAAATACCGCTAAAACACTTTATACCACTAAATGAAGCTGAAAGCTTCATTTGAATATTAATAAAACCATCCCTAAAACTCTCCACCACCTCCTTGATCTCCACCTCCTCTTCTGCCACCTCTTTTTTTCTTCTGATTGATTCTATAGTTTAGACTCAAGATGATCTGTCTAGACCTCCATTGAAACTCTTCCTCAGAATAATACCCTACGATATCTGTGATCCCTCTTCTTCTTCTAGAATTAAGCAAATCTTTTACACTAAGTGTTAGTGTACCATTCTTTTTTAGAATTTCTTTACTGAATGCTAAGTCAATAGAAGTTATGGCAAAACGTTTACCCTGTGTGGTTTCTCTTGGGGCCCTGTAGTTTAAAGTAACTTGCGCATCTATTTCTTTTGGTAGTGAAAATCTAGAGGATGCTCTTGCGCTACTGGAATAAGTATCAGCAGTTCCAAATGATCCTCCATCTATGATACTTCTAAAAAAATTAAGGTTGGCGTTAACTTGGACTTTTTTATTTGGACGAAAACTACCATTTACCTCTAAGCCAAAGTCTTCTGATGAGCCTAGATTTTCTGGTCTTCTCAAGGTCGTCCCATCTGGATTTACAGTTATTTGTCTTTGAATAACATCCTTACTTTGTCTGTAATATATTGAAGAATTTAAAGTCCCCTTTTCCCAAATCTTCATATAACCAAGTTCATAAGAATCTATAAATTCAGGATCTAAATCAGGGTTTCCGCTAAAGAAATTTCGAGGATCACTAAAAGTAAAAAATGGGTTTAAGTCCCAAAATCTCGGCCTACGAACACGACGACTGTAAGACAGCTGAATGGAATTACCTTCTGAAAGTTCATAACCCACATGGGCAGACGGAAACAGACTTAAATAATCTCTTGGATTGATTTCGTTGGAATTTACTAGCTCTGTTCTAACATCAGTATATTCCGACCTCAAGCCTACTTGATAGGAAAATCTATTAATCTTATTACCATAAATTAAATAGCCAGCATAGATATTTTCATCATAAATAAAGTCATTCGTAAATCCAGCTAAAGGAAGCCATACTTCATCATTTACCGAATATTGTTCAACTATAAAATCATTACGGATTTGTCTTAAGGAGCCTCTGACACCCATTTCAATTTTACTCTCTTTTGAAAAAGGTTTGGTATAATCCGCTTGCAAAATATACTTTCGTTCCCCTTCAGCATTGTTAGATCTTTGATTAAGATTTATACCATCTGGCTGACCTTGGAAACTTTGATACTTTTCAACCAGGTCAGAAAATTCCGTTTCTCTGTTGTCTTGATATCTGAAATCCGCTACAAATTCGTGGTTTCGTTCTTTATATTTCTTAGTATAAGTTAAAGCGTATTCAATTTTATCTTCTTGCTCAACCTCGGCATCTGTTCTAATTGTGTTTAAAATTTGAAAGTCTTCATTAACCAGGAAATCATCATAAGAAATTGTAGAAGAATTATCCTCCTCTGCCGTTTTATATTGGAAGGAAGTCGTAAGAACCGATTGCTCTGTAAAGTAATAGTCAGCACCAAACCGCACTGTATTACTTAATCCAGATCTCACATGATTCCTTTTCTGTCTAGAAATTTCTAAAGTATCTGAAGAATTTAAAAAATCTTGATTTCTAAATCCAGAACCAGGATTCTCTCTATACATCAATCCGTAATTAATAAAGAAATTGAACTTGTCTTTTCTGTAATTTAAATTTGCAGCAATACCGGCTGTATATGGGTAACCAGCAGTCAAATCGACAGAGCCATTGAATCCGCTCTTTTGATTCTTCTTCAACACGATATTGATAATACCCGACATTCCTTCCGCCTCATATTTTGCAGAAGGATTAGTGATGACTTCCACACGTTCGATCATATTGGCTGGAATAGTTCTGAGTCCATTCGTTCCACCCACACCTATGATTCCAGATGGTTTTCCGTCTATCAACATTCTTACATTCGCAGATCCTCTCAATTCTATGCCACCGTCTATATCGACAGTAACAGAAGGGACATTGTCCAAGATGTCAAGCGCTGTTCCACCTCTATTAGCCAGATCTTTTCCGACATTAAAAATTCTCCTGTCTAAAGACATTTGCATACTTGATTTTTCAGCGGTGACTTCGACTTCATTCAAGATTTCTGCATCTGCCTGGAGATTGATGATTCCCAGGTCAGCGGATCTAGTTTCTCTATTGATTTCAATTGATTCTATTTTCGTTGCTTTATAAGCGATAAATTCGACAATTGCGTATTGTGGGCCAGGCTTAGATTCAATACTGAATTTTCCACTTTCATCTGTTATTCCTCCACTTACGACCTTGTCATCTTTTTTGGAGTAAATGCTAATAGTTGCAAATTCCAAAGGATTGGAAGATTCACTATCTAGTACTTGTCCACTAATGGTAATAGCTGGTCTATCTCCCCCAGATCTCCCTTTTCCTTGTTGTGCTTGAGCAAATTGTACATTCGCCGAAAGGCAAAAAATAAACAAGGAAAATATAATCGTTCTTATCATTAGATAAATATATTCTTTAATAGAAATAGACTATGCCGATTCAAAAAGGTTTAACAAATCATTTAAACTATAGTTTTACTTCTTTCCAGGCATGGAAGGTCTAACTTCAATTTTAGAGGGAAGTGTTCTAGGGTGCATGGTCAATAAGTCGATAGTCAACTTACCTATATCTTCTGGTTGAATCTTCCATGCATCGGCATCTGATGGCTGGTGATTGTTAAAATAAGTAGCTACTGATCCTGGCATAATGGTAGTCACTTTCACGCCAGCATCTCTGACATCTAGCATTACAGCTTGTGAAAAACCTACCAATCCAAATTTGCTCGCATTATAAGCCGCTCCTTTCGGAAAAAAATTGGTACCTGCTAAACTCGCAATTGTGATCAAGTATCCTTTGGATTCCTTTAGTGCAGGCAAAGATGCTTTTGTACTATTAAAAACACCAGTCAAATTTATATCAATCACATCATTCCATTGCTGAGAAGTCATTTCATCAATCGTGGCAAAATGTCCTACTCCAGCATTTGCAATCATAACATCAAGCTTTCCCCATTTATCTAACACTGCTTTAACCATTGCTTCTTGTTTTGCAAGATCGCGCACATCTGCAGCAATGCCAATGCAATTTTTACCTAGACTTTTAGCCACTTCTTCTGTGCTTTTTACTTCACGCCCAGTGATTGCTACCTTCATTCCTGCAGCAAGCATTGATTTTGCTATGCCTAATCCAATGCCTTTTGTACCCCCTGTGATAATTGCTGTTTTCCCTTCTAACATTTTTTTACTGCAAAGATAAACTATATTCTTAGGCTAGGCAGCCCTTTTTGGGTGCAAAGATTTACACCGATTTACATATTCTTATATTTCACAATACGTTGACATTCAGCCATCTATTAAGTGTTAAGGGCGTAAAAAATTACACTTGAAACATCTCTCTTAGAGAAAGAATTTATTATCTTAGAATATTCATAAATCTTATGCCAATTACATTTCACTTTGCCATATAAGATTTTGGAATTATTCACCTGTAGACAAGGCAAAAAACACAGGCATACTTGTGCCTCTTTCTTTGGGAGCCTCAGCTATGGCCAGTATTTTTAACGAGGTATACGAGTGAATAAACCTAAATATATGCGACAAAGTGGAATGTAAGTTGGTAACACACTTAGCAGATGAAAAACCTCAGAACATATCTATTAGCCTGCCTTATCATTTTTTCGCACTTTTTGTATGCTCAAAATAACCGGGAACGATCCATCTTAGCAACCGCTACCGTTCAAACAGATCCACCTGAAATTGTAGTTTCTTGGCCACAAAATCGCATTGGGGATGTTTTTATTTTAAAAGATAAAACAGAACCGTTTTTCCAGTTGCCTTCTGGCACAAATTCTTTTACGGATACTGATGTTGAAGTTGGAAAATCTTACGAGTATGACATCTATGTCGTAGATGCAAGTACTGCTGGTTATATCAAAGTTGCTATTGAAGAAGAAATGCAAGACATCAATGGGCGTTTACTTTTGGTAATTGATGATCAATTTCAAAGTAGTTTGGAATTTGAAATTTCCAGACTTGAAGCAGATATAGAATCTGAAGGCTGGATTGTTGACAAAATTTATGTAAACCGAGATTGGACTCCACAGGAAGTCAAACAAAAAATTATAAATGAAAATGAACAGTCTCCTTTAAGTTCATTATTCTTATTAGGTCATGTGCCTATTCCCTTGTCAGGGAATTATGCCTCCGATGGACATACAGATCATCAAGGAGCTTGGCCTGCTGATACTTATTATGGAGATCTAGACGGAGAATGGACTGACCTAACAGTCTTTTCTACAAACGCTACTCGAGCAACAAATTTTAATGTACCTGGAGATGGTAGGTTTGACCAATCAGTTATACCATCTGATATTGAATTAGAAGTTGGAAGGGTTGACCTTTGGGATATGCCAGATTTTGGATTGGAAGAAGATCTGCTTAGAAATTATCTAGATAAAAATCATGCTTTCAGAACAAAACAAATCAGTTCAATTGAAAGAGCTTTGATTGATGATAATTTTCCAAACTTTGATATTGCTCCTTGGTCTTGGCGCTCATTCACCGCTATGTTTGGCGAAGAGAATATTGTAAGTAATACTACGGCACCATCAAAGGATTATTTTACAGAACTTCAAGACAACAACTACCTTTGGTCTTTTGGTTGTGGAGGTGGAAGCTTTACCTCTTGTGGAGGTGTTGTCAATTCAAGTCAGTATGCTTTTAATAGTTTGAATACCATTTTTACTTCCTTAAGCGGTTCCTATTTTGGAGATTTCAATAGCACAAATAATTTACTTAGAGCACCCCTAGCTTCTTCTTCCCCGACTTTAGTAAATTTTTGGGGAGGGATACCAACTTGGGCCATTCACGAAATGACGACTGGGAGTCATATTGGACATTGCACAAAGCTTAGCCAAAATAATAATATTAATAATGTAGGAGGCTATGCGGGCAATTTTAATGGTTCACAAAGAAGGGTGCATATCGCCTTGATGGGAGATCCTACTTTGAAGATGCACATCAGCACAAAACCAGCAAACTTGCAAACAAGTAAATTTAATTCTACTGTGAGTTTGACTTGGGACGCGGCAGCGCATACATCAACTTTAGGTTATCATGTATATCGGATGGACCCAGTTCAAAAAACGCTTACTAGGTTGACCAACGCTTATGTTACAGAAACTTCTTTTTCTGATACTGTAGACAGTGACCTCAAAGCGGATAAGCTGGTTTATTTTGTAAGAGCAGTAAGTTTAAAATCTACTCCCTCTGGAACCTACTACAATTTGAGTAGTGGAGCATGTGACACCCTCCTTACCGGCAACGCCTCTTTCGGACCAGATTTGAGTTTGAATAATTTGGAAATTTCAGCAGAGCCTTCTTGCTCCGGTGTAGATATGCAGATAGCTTTTGAGATGTGTGGCGCAGAAAGCCTGACTTCTTTTGATATAGAATTTACTGTGGATAACGGACCCTTACAAACCCT
>CALIIW010000048.1 GCA_938018185.1 uncultured Saprospiraceae bacterium | reverse complement strand
TGGAGTAATGGAAGTACAAATTCTAATATTAATAATCTTGCTGCTGGAACTTATGGAATGACTTTGACAGATGCAAGAGCTTGCACTTTTGTTGATGAAATACAAATTGATGGGCCTTTTCAAGGTTGTGAAGGTTTCTATTTGAGTACCACTGTTGCAAACAATCAATGTTTTAATGAAAATAATGGTTTTGCTGCTGTAAGTGGCCAAAATGGGCTTCCACCATATAGCTATTTGTGGAATACTGGACAAACAGATCAAAGTATTGGTAGTATTCCTAATGGGACTTATAGAATTACTGTTACTGATGCAAGATCTTGTCAAATCATACAAGCAATAAATATTGTTTCTCCTCCACCAATTAGTGTTGACATGGTCATTTCTAATGAAACTTCCCAAACTGCTTCAGATGGAAATATTGTGGCGAATGTTCAAGGTGGTATCTATCCATACACTTTTCTTTGGAGCAATGGCTCGACGGAAAATTATTTAGAGAATGTGAGCAGTGGCATTTACTTTCTAACAATCACTGATTCAAATGATTGCCAGTTTATAAGCGAAGCTTTTATTGACAATGAAACTGCAGATTGTGGATCGTTTGTGGTAAATACTGCTGTCCAAACTATCAAGTGTACAGGTAATTCTACTGGTGTAATCCTCTTGATTCCGACATTCGGTACTTCACCTTATGAATACATTTGGAGCAATGGAGAAACAACATCAGCTCTAAATAATATTTCGGCTGGAAGTTATAATGCAACAATTACAGATGCTAATGGCTGCATTTTTACCATAAAAGAAGTTATTCAAGACCCTAGTCCAATTGAAATCACCTTTCAGTCTTCCATTGTTGGCATTTGTGCTGATAAGGCAGACATAGCCATTAATATCACTGGCGGCCAGGCTCCTTATGATTTTGTTTGGAATACTGGTGAAAGTTCAATTGTTTTAGAAGATGTTCCTACAGGAACCTATCAAGTTACAGTCACTGATGCAAATGGGTGTACTAATGTTGGTGAAATTCAAGTTTACCTCCAAAACCTTCTTTTACAATTAACAAGCGAAATCGGAAATGTTTCTTGTAACGGGTATCAAGATGGGTATGTAAATATTGAAGTCTCTAACGGCACTGGACCTTATACTTATGAATGGTCTAATGGCGCAACGACGAAAAACATTTTTGGTCTAGGTGCAGCCACCTATTTTGTGACGGTAACAGATTCTGAATCCTGTTCATCAATCCACTCTTATGCAGTTACTACACCAGACCCAATGGACATTAGTTTTGAAATAAGTGGGCAAGGAGGAAGCGATTTAGGTACCATTACTGCTACAGCAACAGGAGGTACTCCTGAATATAATTATCTGTGGAATTTTGGCACCCAATCTGCTGCGGTAAGTAACCTGCTCCCAGGGATTTATCAGATCACTGTAACAGATGCAAATGGCTGTACTTATTCTGAGGAAGTAAGCTTTGGATTAGAAACATCAAGCCAAGACATCATTGAAGATCGTTTTATTAACATCTCTCCTAATCCTGGTAAATCAGTATTTAATCTTGAAATAGATTCTCCAAATTTAGAAGCAAAGAATCTTAGCGTTTATGATCTCAGTGGAAAACTGTTAAAAAGTGAAATTCTAAATTCTAAAAAGATAATTCGGGAAGTAAACCTAGGGAGCTTAAAAGCAGGGACTTATCTGATAAAAGTTGACTTTGAAGAAGGGTACTCTAAGACCCTAAATTATGTTTTGATGTATTAAACTGCTCGTTTTTAAGTTTATTAAAGAATTTCGGCCTATTTACAGGACTAATTTCTTAATAATTAGGATTTGCCATTTGTATGCTTATATTTAGAGTATAATTTTTCACTTTAAAACAATATATGGTCACAGTTCTCAAAAAAACGGAAAAGATAATATTTGATCTTTCGGGGTTTTCAACTTCAATGGTTTTTAAAAATAGAATCAGTGTGCCTATCAAAAACATACGTTCTGCTTACCAAAATGCTAAATATTTAGAAACTTGGGAAGGAATGAAAGCACCAGGAAAAGTCATACCTGATATGTTGAAAGCAGGTACTTTTCAAAAAAACAAAATGCAATATTTTTGGGCAGTAAAAGATCTTAAGAATACTATTATAGTTGATCTTATTAATGAAAGTTATGAACAACTCATTCTAGAAGTAGAAAATCCAGAAGAGTGTATGGATCTCATTAATGCTGCAATAGGTGTTTAAAATAAAAAAAAGGCCCTCTAATTAAAGTGGGCCTTTTTTATATAAATAATCTAGTTTTTTACGCTGAAAAAGAACTTCCACAACCACATGATTCGGTTGCATTCGGATTATTGAAGGAGAATCCCCTATTTTCTAATCCTTCTATCCAATCAATCTCCATTCCTAATAGATAAATGGCATGTGATTTTTCCATAAAAACAGTTAGATCTTCAATTTCAAAAGAGTCATCTTTTTCTTTTTTAACATCAAATCCTAGTATATAGGAGAAACCCGAACAGCCTCCACCTTTAACACCTATTCTCAATCCATGTCCTTCTGGAATATTTTGTTCTGCCATTATTCGCTTTAAAGCTTTAATAGCGCCAGCCGTCAAAGTAACGGGCTTGGTTGATATATCTTTTATTTCTGCCATAAATTAAGTTTGTGGTACAAATTTATCTATTAATCAAACAAGTTAAAAGCTATTGTGGTTCCTATTTTTAAGATATTTTATTTTATTTCATTGTAACTCATTGATTTATAATCGTTATTGATCAAAAGAGCTTATAATAAAAGCAACGAAATAGCTATACACCAAACATAAATTTGACAACAATAGCTGCAAATTTGCTAATTACAAATTGGTTATTTGTGTATTCGTTAATTTGTTTATAAATTTCTCTGATTTCATAAACAAATTAACAAATTCCGCATAAACAATTTCAATGTATAATAACAAATACCTTCAAGGTTAATTTATACTTTTGGTGTATAAATATACAGGCTCCTAAATAAATTTACTACTATTTAAATATAGTAGCGTACTTTTGCTCCCAAAATTAAATTGAATGAATCCTGCAGTTGAAGTCATCTTAGAAATAATCAAAATTTCAGTACCTGCCTTAGTAGTCTTTTTTACCATATATAAGGTAATGGGGAAATTTCTCGATCGCCAATATCAAATGAGGCTGCTTGAAACAAAGGAAAAGAATCAATCCTCTAGTCTCCCAATAAGATTGCAAGCTTATGAGCGTTTGTCTTTATTTTGTGAAAGGATTTCGATCCCGGCTTTGCTTTTAAGGTTAAAAACCAAAGAAATGAATGCCTCTGATTTGAGGTTTTCAATGATGATTGCTATTCAAAAGGAATACGAACATAACATAACACAGCAAGTTTATGTTTCGAATCAACTTTGGGAGATAATAAAATATACTAAAGACGATACTATCAATACCATCAATCTTATTGCAGATACGGTTGATCCAGATGCTGATTCTAAAGAATTGTCTACAGCACTTATGGCAGTATTAGATGAAAAGAAGGTAATGACCTATGATAAAGCTTTGGAAGCTATTAAAAAAGAGGCAGGGATACTGATGTAAAGATTAGTCGGTAGTCAAAAAGAGCTTAGTCTATTAATTAAGCCACTGGCAATTAGCTTATGCAAATGGCAAAAAGCCAATAGCCAATGGCCTTAAATCCTACCCTTTTTGTGGCATTGGCATTGGTGCATAAAAGAACTCTTCTCTTACGATTTTTCCAGCCTCAACTTGATACACACAAATTTCTGAGTGATTCAATCTTGGAGCTCCTTTTGGCTTGTAATCCATTGACATGGTTATC
>CALIIW010000047.1 GCA_938018185.1 uncultured Saprospiraceae bacterium | reverse complement strand
GGTCCTCCTCCCCTTACATAAAAACCAGCAGTTCCTTCTCCTGAGGACAAAACTCCAGGTAGGAGTTGCAATGTTTTAAGTATATCCACTTCTCCAAATAAGGCAGGCAATTTTTTAAGCTTTTCCATTGGAAGCTCAATGGTTCCCATTTCAGTACTTTCTACATTTTTGTCTTTTTGTTTGGCACTTACAACAACTTCTTGCATTGTAACACCTTCTTCAAGTAGAATGTCTTTTTTAAGATCTGAACTTAGATCAACTTGGAACTCTAAATCTTGATATCCCAGGTAACTCACCTTTATGGTATAGGACCCATTAGGCAAGGTCATGGAGTAGTATCCATAAATATTAGAGCTGTTTCCTTCCATACTATTTTCTTTATTGAAAACATTGGCTCCTATTAATGTTTCTCCACTGAATTTATCTTTCACATACCCACTAAGCGTATAGTTTTGAGAAACTACGGTATTGGAGTAAACAAAAAAGAGCAGAAAATAAAGAATACGCATTTTATAGTGCTTTCATTTTAGAAACAACTTATAGCTATAATAACAGTGATTAAGCAAAATTGTTATCCTTTAAGCAGTATTGGTTTTACTTTTTTTCCGGATAATTTTAATAGTCGAAGTAATCCATTTTTTCCTCCCAGATGACCTGCGCCAACAGCGGCAAAAAGCATGGACTCAGATGATTTTTGTAGAAAGGAATCTCTCATCTTAATATTCCTGTTTAAAAGCAATACCTTATTGAATTTGCCAACATTTTTACGGCCAATTTTATAAATTTTTTGAACATTCCCGTCTATGTACAATTCCAACATCTTTTTAGTAAGCTTTGTGTAGCTTTTGAAGTTCTTTATAACAGCTTTCAGCATTTTCTTTTGTTCGTCAATGCTAATTGTTGTCAAAACATTCATATGGTCTTCAATGGATTCTAATCCGGTATTTGATATTTCTAGCTTTAGAGCCGTCTTATATAAGGCAATGTCTAAGACATCTTTGTTTTCGGCTCCTAGTATAAGATTTGAAAGCATACCCATGATCTGCATAGGTATTACATTTTCATAAAATTCAACAGAGGATCCATTTAAATTCTTAAATATCTTATCCAATCTTTTCAACTCTCTTGGTTTCAAAAGATTAGAAAGTTTTTTACCTGGCGGCAATAACATTAAAGAAATCAGTTTTGGATTACTTGATTCAGAAAGGTCAATTTCTGTTGCAAAAAGATCACAAGTAGACATAATCGTTGTAATCCGATCAAAATGCTTAAAAGCCCTTTGATCTGTTATATGCATGGTGCCAAATAAATAAGAAATTGATCCCGTATCCCTATCTGAAATCTCCCAAAGTAAGGAGTTCTTTTTGTTCTTCAAATGTGTTTCTGAACTAAGAAGTTTGATAATCGAATGGAAGGACTTTAACATCTTTTACGGTAGATAAAGTCATTAATGTCTTCAATCTTTCGATTTCGTCTATTTGTGATAAAGTTTTGAAAAGAAGTTTTTCATAAGTTGGAATGTCTTTACAAACAATCTTAATTAAAAAATCTGCTTCTCCTGTGATGATATAACACTCCGTAATTTCTTCTATGCCTTTAATTTTGGCTAAAAAGTCATTTAAGGCATTTTCTTTTTGCCAAGCTAGAGATACAAGAACGAAGGTTTTAACATTTAACCCTATTGAAATAGGTTGAACTACAGCGTGGTAGCTTTGTATGATACCTGTCGATTCTAACTTTTTTACTCTTTCTAAGGTTGGAGCTGGAGATAAACCAATTTTTTTAGATAAATCTAAATTGGTGATCTTGCTGTTTTCTTGAAGTAGTTTTAGAATTTTTAGGTCTATTTTATCTAATTTATCAGCCATTGTTGCTTGAGTTTTCTATTATTGTTGTTTAAAAGGACCGCAAGATATAAAAAATTTAATACTAGCAAAACTCATAAAAACCTTTTTAAATTTTCTTAACAATGCAAAAAACCTATTTCAAAGCTATTTTATTTTGCTATTACCATTTATTCTAATATTTCTGGTCTGATAGCTTAAATATAAAAAAAGCCGATAGTAAATGAATACCATCGGCTTTCCCTTATTTTTAGTTATTTCCCTACTATGGCCAAATACCAAGTGATAGGTAATCTGAAGAAATCTTATTGATAGCAACAACAAAAGCAGCTGTTCTCATATCAGAAATTGACTTCTTTCTCTTATAAGTATCTCTGATTTCTCCGTATGCGGTAATCATAGTTTCTTCAAGTCCAGATCTAACCAAGTCAATTTCGTCTGCGCCTCTTGTCAAAAGCTTCTTTTCTTTAGCTGCGATTACTTTACCTGTTTTTTGTTCTACCAAGTCAACAAGTTTTTGATATCTATGTTGATCAAAACGTTTTTGCATTCTGCCAAATCGCATGTGAGAAAGGTTCTTTAACCATTCAAAGTAAGAAACAGTCACACCACCTGCATTAATATACATGTCTGGTACAACCATAATACCCTTCTTGTTAAGTATCTCACCAGCTTCAGCAGTAACAGGTCCGTTTGCAGCTTCAGCTACAATTTTAGCTTTTACGCTTCTCGCATTTCCTTTAGTAATTTGATTTTCTAAAGCTGCAGGAATTAATATGTCGCACTTAACAGTAAGTACATCTTTTCTTGATTTCATTTTCTTCGTACCTGGGAATCCCATGATGGAACCTTTAGACTTACGATATTTCATAAGTTTTTCAATGTCAATTCCCTTTTCACTATAGATGGCTCCTTCATATTCTGCGACAGAAACGATTGTAGCTCCACCTTCGTTTTGACAGATAGATGCAGCATAATAACCAACATTCCCTAAACCTTGAACGGCAATAGTTTTACCTTCCATACCAGCAGTTAAGCCGATTTCTTTCATATCCTTTTCATAAGAAAGAATCTCTTTCAGTGCGTAGTAAACGCCTCTACCAGTAGCTTCCGTTCTTCCCCTAATTCCATATTGGTTGACAGGTTTTCCTGTAACGCAACCTGCTGCATCAATCTCACCACCTTTCATAGTCAAATAGGTATCTAAGATCCATGCCATTTCTCTTGGTCCTGTTCCATAATCAGGCGCAGGAACATCTGTACCAGGTCCGATGAAATTCTTACGAATCAATTCCATGGTGTACCTCCTAGTAATTTTTTCTAATTGCTCGTCATTAAATTCTCGTGTACTGATTTTTACACCACCTTTGGCACCACCGAATGGTACATCAACTAAGGCACATTTGTAAGTCATCAATGTTGCTAATGCCACTACTTCATCTTGATTTACTTTTTGACTGAAACGAATTCCACCCTTTGTAGGTAATCTGTGGTGACTGTGTTGAGCTCTATAAGCTTCAATCACTTGGTAGGAGTTGCCTACTTTTACCGGAAATCTCATCTGATACACAGAGTTACAGACTTTGATTTGTTCAAGTAAGCCTTTTGCTAAGCCGGTATGTTTAGCGGCTTTGTCAAAATTGGTGTTTACACTTTCTAAAAAATTACTCATCGTTGTTAATTTGTTCTTCTAAAGAATTTAGTTTACGCTCTAGGTAAATCAGAAAAGCAACGATGCCGATAAATATTGTAATTAATACACCAACTACTAAATAGATTTTTCCAGAACTATGTAAAGATATTTTAGCTTCTTCCTGAGCTGATAAAACGCTATTTATCAGTATTAAAATTAATATGAATGTATACTTTTTCATGCTTCGTCTCAGTTTGGCAAAAGTCGTTAATATTATTTAATAATGAACTATAATTAATGGCCTTTTTTAATCAAATTCTTCTTCTACTTTTTCACGTAGAAGTTCATATCTATATAGCAGTTGGGCCAGCCAAAAGGAAAACAGGGTCCAACCAATAATTGCCGGATAAAAGACCATTCTTAGGGTATTGTCAAGGTCCTCTCCACCAAATCCTGGATTCCCTCCATTTCCTGGATGCAAGCTTGAAGCCACCATTCTTGGAACCACAAAAAGAAGCGGCACCATGGCAACAAAAGCAAATATATTGTACACGGAAGCTACCCTAGCCTTTTGCTCATCGTCTTGGATGGCAGATCTCAGAATGAAGTATGCAAAATAGATTAAGAGCGCTATTGCAGACACATTCAATTTTATCTCTTGAAATGTCCACCAAGTGCCCCAAGTACCTTTTGCCCATACCGAGCCTGTCAGACATCCTAATACGCCCAGTAAAACACCAATTGCTGTCAAGGATCTTGCTGCTATATCATAACTACTTTTTGGTTTTCTCAGGTATTTTATGGAATAGATCATCGCTGCAAGCAAAATGAAAACCATGGCAAACCACATAGGTACGTGATAGAAAGTATTCCGGATAGACTCATAAAGCACTGCTCTAAAAGGGAATTTTGTACCATCAACAAACTTCAAGGCTACTTCATTTTGTTTAGGCCAACTGGACAAGGCTTTCTCTATGTCTACCCTTTCTTGTTTTAGCGTTACCGCAGAGGGTCTAAGGAATGGGCCATGCTTTGCATCCACCATTACAAGTGTATAGTCAAAGCTTTTAACTTGCGGGAGCAGTGCTGGAACATCAAAACTCAGTTTAAGCTTGGCCTTATCTAATATTTGTGAAGAGGTAGAATATAATTTTACTTTATCATTGATTTTGAGGTAAGCATCTACTTTGTCGCCAACTTTATAAGAGGTATTGTATGTATTTACTTCAGTGGTAATTACTTGTCCGCTATTGATACCAGACTGCTTTATTTGTAATATTCCAGGTTTTAGTGGAATGAGCAATCCTGCAATAATAGCATAGATTACAATTAATACTGCCAGAGCTTTCCACCAATGTTTTTTCATAAAAGTCTGTTTAATCTTTCCATAAAAATGGGAATAAAATCAAAATCACCCCAAATAGTATAAAATCAATCGCCGCTAAAATAGCTATATCATTTAAATATTCCTTAGAAGAAGACTCCAAAGCTTTTTCTGTGAGTTTCACTAAACTTAAAATAATAGGAATGATCAATGGGAATCCAAGTATTGCCATAAAAACAGCATTGTTCTTTGTCTTATTGCTTATGGCAGAAACAAATGTCAAAACAAGTGAAAACCCAATACTTCCCAAAAATATAGTCAGCAGGAATAAATTATTATGTTGAATCGGGTTTACAATAAAAAGGGAAAATGCAGCATAGGAAAGTAATAATAAGGCAAAAACTAAAAAGAGATTGTAAATGATCTTTGCTATAATTACTTGATGCGCTGAAGACAATTGATACAAGTATAAGTTGTCGCTACTCCCAGAAGAAGCAAAACTTTTAGTGACTGCATTGACAGTTATAAATAACGCTACCATCCAAAATAGGGCATTCCATGGAATTGTCTGCTCATTTTGTAAGGTGGTATATAAAACAAAAATGGTTGTGAAAACATATAGAATGGCTCCTGCCAAGGCGTACTTCATACGCCATTCCAATTTTAATTCCAATTTTATCAATTCCCATATTGGGCTAAGGGAGCTCATTCTTGGCTTTAAGTTGATTTCTAAATTTAAACTTCTTCAATATTAAAAGAAATTAAATGTTTAAATGTAACAGGATTGTAAAGAGCCTAAATGCCATTAGGCATATTCTTCTAGTTTAGCAAGCGCTTCTTCCCATTTATCCATCACCTGAGCCAAAGAAGATTTAGTCTGATTATAAGCTTCGATAGTTGCTTGCGATTCTGGTTTAGAATAAAAATCCGGATCCGCCATAAGTTTTTCAGTGCTTTTCATCTCTTCCTCTAATTTGGCTATTTTCTTCTCTGCTTTTTCTACTTGTTTCTGTATTCTTTTTTTCTGAAGCTGATCTTCCCTGCTTAAATCTTGCTTTTTCTCCTTAGGCTTTTCAGTTTCCAATGTTGATTTTTTTCCAAGAAGACGGATATCCATGATCCTTCTTTTCTCCAAAAATTCATTTACATCTCCTAGATGAATGTGTGTTTGTCTATCTCTAAATTCTATGGTCCTATTTGTTAGTCCTTCTAAAAAATCTCTATCGTGCGAAACAATTAACAAAGTACCATCATACGCCATCAATGATTCTTTCAATACATCTTTGGATAGAATGTCCAAGTGATTGGTAGGTTCATCTAATACAAGCAGATTAAAAGATCTCAGCAACATACAAGCGAGTGCTAGTCTTGCCCGCTCTCCTCCAGATAGAACGGAGACTTTCTTTTCTACATCATCATTTGTAAACATGAATGAACCCAGAATAGAACGTAGCTTGGTTCTCATTTCTGGTGGAGAAGCAGTTTCCATCACTTCCAATAAAGTCTTTTTAGTATCTAAAGTATCTGATTGGTCCTGGGCGTAATATCCTACTTCTACATTATGCCCTAAAGTTAGATTACCTGAGTCTGCTTCAATGGCATTTACCATAATCTTTGCTAAAGTCGTTTTACCTTGACCGTTTTGTCCAACAAATGCGATTCGTTCTCCTCTCTCAATTTGGATATCTACACCATCCAAAACCACATTATCGCCATAGGCTTTTTTTACTTTATCTCCTTTAAAAACAATTTCTCCACATCTTTTAGCGGATGGAAATCTTAGTTTCATTACAGCAGTATCCGCATTATCAAATTCAACTCTTTCCATTTTGTTGAGTTGTTTTTGCATGGATTGAGCCATCTTTGTTTTCGTGGCTTTTGCCATAAATTTCTTTATGATCTTTTCTTTATGTTCAATTTCTTTTTGTTGATTTTTAAAAGCAGAAGCTTGTTGCTCAACTCTGATAACTCTTTCTTCTAAGTATTTACTGTAATGAAATTTGTAATCATATATTTTTCCCAATTCAATCTCGACCGTTCTATTAGTGGTATTGTCAAGAAACTTTTTATCGTGAGAAATCAAAACAAAAGATCCTGGATAGTTTTTAAGAAAATTTTCAAACCAAATGATAGATTCAATATCTAAGTGATTCGTAGGCTCATCTAAAAACAAATAGTCTGGAGTCTGCAATAAGATTTTGGCCAATTCCACCCTCATTCTCCAGCCACCTGATAGTTCGTTAACTTTTTTGTGAAAGTCTGAATCTTTGAAACCAAGTCCTTTTAATATTTTTTCAATATTGGATTTATAATCTTCCCCGCCAAGCAGATTGAATCGCTCATTCAAATCTGAAAATTTGACCAATATTTCTTGATAAGCATCAGATTCGTAATCTTCCCTTGTGATGATTTGTTTATTTAAATCATCAATCTCAGCCTTCAAACCTTCCATTTCTTCAAAAGCGGTCAACGCTTCTTCAAAGACCGTATTTAGGCCTGAAAGTTCAATTTCTTGCTTGAGGAATCCGGTTGTAGCACCAGAAGGGTAATCTATTCCTCCTTCATCTGGTGTTATCTCCCCAGATAGGATCTTCAGTAAAGTGGACTTTCCTGCACCATTTCTTCCAACTAAACCGATTTTGTCTCTGTTTTTGATAACAAAACCAAGCTTGTTCATTAATACCCTATCTCCGTACTTAACGGATATATCTTTTACTGAAATCAAGTTATTTATTTTGAATGAAGCGCAAATTTAATGGCTTTTAGCTAGGAACACAATATTTGTGTGAAAAACACAAAACGATGGAGCAGATAAGTAGATGCAAGCATGTTGTATTTTTTGCTTACAATTTTATGTTACAGAGCAAGCATAAATACTTACAATTAAAGCATATTTTTACTCCTCTTTCATATAAGGTTCAAAATTAAAATTGTCAATTTTCTCGCCTAAAAATTCTATGTTCCAATCTTTAGTCAGTTTGTATTTTTGAACAGTGATTGACTTTGGCTGGTTCAAGCCCTCTGGATCAGAAGGATCTGGCCATCCTAATGTTTCTGTAATTCTTCGAATAATAATATTATCCTTTTCCCATCGAGTTTCAATTACACCATGGTAACCTTTGTCAGACTGAGTGGAAACTAATCCAAGAACATGGAGTTCTCGTTTACTAGGTTTTGCAATCATCAAGCCCAATAAATCTGTTTGGCCTCCTCCTTCCGAACGATTGTAAACTAGTTTGGCAATGACATCTTTGCTTGAACCTAAATCATTCAAGCAAAAAATAGCGCCATCAGTTTTACCTGTTTTAATGCTTGAATTTTCAAATTCTTCCAAATATTCCAACTTGAATTGCTTGGTCTCAATCGGAGCAGACTCCAAGCAAGGTAATTTCCCTATCAATGAAAATACCTTTGTTCTTTCTTCACTTATGGTATCAATGACTAATCTAGCTTTTGGCTTTACAAAATTTGCAGCCACTAGCTTTTTAGTTTCAATTATTCTATCCGATTTTAATTTGGAGTCAGCCGTAGATTGCTCCTTAGTGGCTTTAATTTCTTCCTTGTAAGAATCATTTGGATTTGATTCGCAGGAAGCAAATAAAATTAAAAATGTGAAGTATACTAAAACACGCATTTCTTTTGAAATTTTTATTTTAAAGCTCTAAGGTACTTCTTAAATCAAATCTTTTCATTCTTAATTGAATTAAGAAGAATATTAACAATAAATATCAATTGGCAAAAAACATAGCTAGCGACTAAAAGTATAATTGAAGTAACAAAGACTTTATGAAAACCATAGTTGTTCATTTCGTTGAATGCATTGTACATCAATAAAAATATCAAGGCAAATGAAATTAAAAGAGTACCAAATACATGAACTTTTGTCATCCAATTCAGCAATTTTGTGTTATTTAAAATGTAATAAATAAAACCAGTAAGTATTGGAATTAGGCAAAAAATCATTGCTAGGTGAATAGGGGCTAACGCAATGTATGTATCATGCAATTGTATATCAGCCCTGTCATTTGGAAACAATAGTGAAATCAGCCAAAAAAAGGGTGTACAGAACCAAAGTATTTTGTATGGTTTTTCCATTGTGAAATCAAAAATAGTAATTAGTGTTTAATTTTGTCATACTAGGCTAGTTAGTCATATTCCTAATCAAAGACATATGTTTAATATTTAAGCGTAATTCTTGTCATCCTTAAGTATTATTATTGTATTTTATTGATTAATGGATGTTTATAAATTTATCTTCCAAAAATAATTGAATGAAATTATTCTGCGCTTTTATAATAAGTCTTTGGATGAGCACAATAGTTTGTGGACAAGCTGGAGATAATGATCTAAGCCCTGACTTTACGGCAACGGATATTAATGGACAGACCTACAATCTATATGAACTATTAGATGAAGGGAAAACGGTTATTTTAGATTTTATAGGATTGTATTGTGGGCCTTGTTGGCGAGACCATGAATCTGGCAAACTTAAAAACTTCTATGACAACTTCGGTCCTTCCGGAACGGATGAAGTGGTCGTATTTATGGTTGAGTCAGATCCAAATTCAGGCCTAGAAGATCTATATGGAGCCAATGGCACTGGTTTAGGAGACTGGGTCACCGGGACTCCATATCCTATTTTGAATGATCACAATATAAGACCACTCTATCATGTAATAGGATATCCCTCTTATTACAAAATTTGTCCTAGCAGAAAAATTGAACAAATATTTGTCAGCTTAATGGAGCAAGAAGATTTTGCACCGCTCTTAGAAACATGTAATCCACTTGAAGGAAATGTAAATTTAGGTTTGCACGATTTCCATAAATTAGAAAAAGTAGTCTGTGGCATTATCCCAAATACAGATCTTCAAGTTATACTTCACAACAAAGGACTTGAGCCTATTACTTCTGCTGTGTTAGAATTGTCCATAAATGGCGAAGCTTACGAAACAAAAATGTGGACTGGAAATCTTGATCCCTTTTATTTTGATTACCTAACTTTTGTGGATGCCCCACTCAATGTTATTACAAATTTCGAAGTTGAAATTACTGAAGTTAATGGAGCAATAGATGATCAGGTGTCAGACAATTCCATCAACACCGAGTTTAAGCAATCTGAAAGTACAGAATATCAACAGTTGATTTTACATTTGGATACAGATGAAAAGGGAGCAGAAACGTATTGGCAACTTTGGTCAGACAGTGGAAGCCTAATTGAGAAGTCTTCAGCTGGCGATTATAAACGAGACAGCAGTTATTATATACCACTGAATCTTCCGGAGGAAGGCTGCTATGATTTTATACTTTACGATATAGCTTCAGATGGTTTAAGTAAAAATGGAAAGGCATCTGTTTACGATATAAAAGGAAAATTACTTGGGGAAATTGGTTCCGGCTTTGGATTTTTTGAAACAAGAAGCATTGAATTAAAAGGAAATAAAAAAGAAGAACTCGCTGCCTCGATATATAACTTAGAAGGAGTCCCAGCTGACTTTTGTTTACCCTTTGATTTAAGAGCAAGTTTTCAACTAATGAATCTAGGAACAAGTACCTTGAGCTCTGCACTTATCAGTGTAAAGATAAATGAAATGCAGATAGAATCATTCCTATGGAATGGCTCGTTGTTGCCAAGCCAAAGTGAAAAATTAAGTATGACAACTTATGAAATTTCAGAATCGTCTGATTTAAAAATTGAAATTGAAGAAATCAACGGAACCAGCTTTGAGAATTTTCAAGTAGTATTAGAGGCCACGACGAACTCCTTGGAGGCAAATCAAACATTAATTTTGGATCTTGAAACTGACGATTACGCTTGCGAACTATTTTGGCAATGTTATTCTAGCACAACGGGTGAAATAATAGCTTCGGGTGGTAATCCGAATGTTGTTCCTGGACCTAACCTAGAATTAGAAGTTCCTCATATAAGTTGCCAGGATGCATTCTACGAAGACAATAAAATGTATCAAGAGTTGATTAGCATTCCTGTTGATGACTGCTATGTATTCGAAATTATGGATCACTATGGAGATGGTTTAGGCTTTGGCGGATCATGGTCTTTGACAAATGTAGATGGAAAGATTCTTGTAAACGGACAGCAAGAATTTTCCAAACTGGTGCATCACTTTAGAGTTGCAAAGGCAGTTTCTGTAGAGCCATTTGTGACAATTGAAGAAATTGGGATTAATCCAAATCCAAGCACTGGAAAACTAGTACTAGAAAATATTTCAAATATTAATTCTATTGCTAATTTAGAAATATTTCTATCGACAGGTCAAAGGCTAGAAAGTAAATTGTTGGCTCCTTCTGATTTTTCAAAAGACCAATTAAGTTTGGACTTGACATCCTATGCTAAAGGAGTTTATTTTGTCAAAATTGTAAGCGACTCCAAACACTACACAGGCAAATTTGTTCTTATAAATTAGAAATAAATCCTTCTATGAATCGATTCTTAAAATTACTCCTGATTTGTTTTGTCTTTTATTTCATGCCATCAGATATCAATGGTCAATCCTTTATTCATGTTGATCAATTTGGATACCAAATAGATGCAGAAAAGTTTGCAGTTGTATCAGATCCACAAATTGGATACAATGCAGATGAATCTTACACACCAAATAGTTCCATAGACTTATATGCTACTTCTACTTCTTCAATAGTCGCCACTTTCCCCTTAGAGCTGTGGTCAAATGGTAATACGCATGGGCAATCTGGAGACAAAGGTTGGTGGATTGATTTTTCTGATTTTAAAACGAAAGGGGCTTATTATTTTAAAGACCCAATTGACGGACAAACTTCTGCCACTTTTGAAATAGGAAATGATGTCTATAAAGATGTTTTAAAAGCTAGCATGAAAATGTTCTATTACAACAGGTGTAACTCTGTAAAGTCAACACCTTATGCTGCTGCAAAATGGGTAGACACAGATAACTTTAGAAACGCAGGACAAGATGCTAATTGCAGGTATTATTTGGAACCTGACAATGCTTCCAAAGAAAAAGAATTGACAGGTGGATGGTTTGATGCGGGAGACTACAACAAATATGTGAACTATGCTCTATATGCTGTGGAAGACTTGCTAGCTGCTTATGAGACTAATCCGGAAACCTTTACAGATGATTGGAATATCCCCGAATCTTCAAATGGTGTTCCCGATATTTTAGATGAGGTAAAGTATGAACTTGATTGGGTTTACAAAATGAGTAATCCTACTGGTGAAGTGCATATGAAAATGGGATCAATATCTTTTCAAGAAAATGTTGGGAGTCCTCCTTCTGTGAATGTGGATCCGAGATATTATGGAAACACTTGTACCTCTGCTTCTCTATCTACGGCCTTGATGTTTAGCCATGCTGCTAAGGTTTTTTACAATATTGGGGAAACTGAATATGGAGACAAATTAAAGGCACGGGCAATTAGTTGTTTTTCATACGTTGAACCTTTTATTATTAGTGAAAATTTAGAAACTGATTGTGATGATCAGAGTATAAACGCTTCAGATTCTGATGAGAATTTTGATGCTCAAATGGTAACAGCAATTGCAGCTTCCGTTTATTTATTTGAAATCACTGAGGATGAAAAATACCATGACTTTTTCAAATCGTATTATGAAGTTGCCGAACCAATTGCAAGTAGCTATTGGAGTCCTTACACCATGCATTTGAATGATGCTTTGCTACTATATACGACCTTAGAAGATGCTGAGGATCTTGTTAGTACAAGGATATTAACTTCAGCAGAAGCAGCTCTTGAGAGTAATGTTTCTAGTTTTTATACTTTATCCGAAGAAGATTTATATAGAGCTTCGGTTCCTGATTGGATGTACCATTGGGGATCAAATAAAGCCAAAGCACATGTTGGAAATCTTTGCAATCTATTTATGAGATACAATATTTCACCAGAAAAGGAAGAGGACTTGGCTCAAAAATCAGCAGAAATGATTCACTACTTTCATGGTGTAAATCCATTGGACATGGTATACTTGTCAAACATGTATGACTATGGTGGTGACAGATGTGCAAATGAAATTTATCATACTTGGTTTGCAGATGGAACAGATTATGACAATGCCCTTTTATCTAGTTTTGGACCTGCTCCAGGCTATCTTGCTGGTGGACCAAATTCAAGTTTTTCTATGCCAAGCATTTCTCCACCAGGAAATAATCCTTTGCAAAAATCTTACTTAGATTGGAATGCTGGCTACCCTAGTAATTCTTGGGAGATAACAGAGCCTTCTATTACTTATCAAGCTGCCTATGTGCGCTTGTTATCAAACTTTGTTCCCAAGCCTATAACTACTTCTAGTGAAGAAATTCAAAATTTAGATTTGACCTTTGAGATTTACCCTAATCCAGTTTCTGAACAATGTCAAGTAGATTTTAGCTTGACTAATAAGGAGCTTGTAATTGTACAGCTTACTGATTTAAATGGTAAATCAATACTGACCAAGGAACATTATGGCACCATTGGTGAAAACAATATCCCCTTAGAGTTTGACGAAAAAGTAAAGGGTTTTTACTTTGTAAATTTACAATTGGGAAGCCAAGTATTTACAAGAAAGATATTTATTGATTAGGCTTATGCTTTAAAACATAGTAACATCCCCAGCCACTATTTTCTCTCTATTGAAACTTGAATATTTCATAACATATACATAAACGCCCTTCGCGTACTCCTTGGTTTTTGAACTTCCAAACCAAGGTTCAAATGGGTCCTCGGATTTAAATACCATGCTACCCCATCGGTCAAAAATCATCATCTCATATTCCCCAATTAAATGTAAACAAGGTGTAGCAATAAAAAAACTTTGATTGTCAACATTTTTCGAAGATGGAGAGAAGGCATTCGGAATGTAAATGGGACATTCATATTCTATAACTATGGTGTCCGTTTTTGAGCAACCATATGTATCGGTCAAGGTATAAAACAGTTCTTCGTAGTTAAGATCAGGCTCTATATAAAAGTCTAAGCAATCTGTGCAGCTAACTATCTCTTCAGGGGACCATTCTACTGTATAATCTTCTGCCAAATTTACTACTATGTGAAAATTTTCAGTAATCTTAACTTGTAATGGATTACTGATAGGCAGTGTCGGAATTTCCGGGTAATAATCGATGCTTACTACAAATACAGAATCACAACCATTAGCAGCTTCATAAACAAAGGTCTCTTCAACTGGAGTCTCATAGGTTTTGCCCTTTACCGTAATTGCTCCTCCCCGACAAATTTGGTAGGCATCGATGGTTTTGTTCTCAGGCAAAACTTCAAGATTCACGTTTATGATAGAATCACAACCGTTTGCAGCAGGTAAAACAACTTGGCCTACCGGATTGATAGCGTTGAAAACGGTGTTGCCAACAAGCACCCCTTCTAAATCATGGCTACAGATCAAGTCTTCATAAGTTTCTTCAGAATTAGCTTTATAAATAAGTTGAATGTTAACTAAAGAATCACATCCAAAGATACTTTGGAGCAACTCTTCTCCTGTAGGATTATTCTCATCGTAAATTATTCCATTGACATTCACAGAATAATTATCTCCTGTGCAGCCGTCATAATCCAGGAAAACATCTTTTGCTTCTGCAAACTGAATGATGGTCGTTACAATACTATCGCAATTATTTACAGATATTAAGGAGTCAACATAAATTCCATCTTCATTCACCACTTCGCCTAATGGCAAAACATATTCATCTCCAGGACAAAGAAAAACTTCATTTATTGGTGCTGCTCCACTTGCTAATTCACAAACTAGAGCAAATATATTTGCGGCAAGCCGATCATTGTCATTGCTTACAACCGAACCAAAGCTAATAGAACCTGTTGAGCCACCACAAAATATTCCAATATCTCCCAATATGATATCATTTGTTTTTTTGTCAATCACTAAGGTCGGAAGCCCATTTTGATCGACACCTAAACTTGTATATCCTGAAGGCGGGCCTTCTGTTATTATACCTTGATAAGAGCCTCCTTGATTGAAAGTCTCTACATCTCCGAAGGGCCCACTAAAAATAAAATCTCCTAATTGATTACCAACAGAAAAATTTGGATTCTCGTTTCGATTTTGGATTTCATAACCCCACCAGGAAGCTTCTGTTTGGGAGGTGATGACTAAGTTCGTTCTACACTTTTCAGACCATTCTTTTATTTGCAATAAAGTATATTCGGGAATTGAAGTTACCTCCGTGTCAACGTTTAGATTTATCGTGTCCAAAGTAAAGTTTCCAGTAAAAACGATGTCACATTGTTGTTGTTCTATGTAAGAAACAGAAATATCTCTGGACAAAGGTACAAGCTGGATAGGACATTTTACAACTCCATTTACACCAAAATTTCCTGGGTTAATCAATTTTGGTCTTAAATAGTCATTCATGTGTCTACCATCTAAGGCATAACCACAGGCTAAGCTCGGGCCATTAGTATCACAATAATTACCTGCAGGCAAATAACAAAGCGTGATCTCTAAGTCTTCGCATTCGCAATCAGCTTGGGCATTTATGTTTGGTATAAACAAGTAACTACTTAGGAAGAGTATAAAAATAAATCTATGTTTCATTCCTCTATTTGATTTTGGTAAAACGTAATTCAAATATAAATTTTAAATTTAAAAGTGATTTCCTAAAATAAAGTAACATCCCCTGTCACTACAACCTCTTTATTAAAACTGATGTACTTCATGACATAAACATAAACTCCTTTAGAAAGATCTTTAGCATTCAGTTTACCATCCCAAGATGATTCGGGATCTATTGTTTCAAAAACCATACTTCCCCATCTATCAAATATTTTCATTTCATATTCTGAAATCAAATCTAAACAAGGGGTATAAATAGAAAAGCTTTGATTCTCAAAATTTTCTGAAGACGGTGCAAACGCGTTAGGTACGTATACAGGGCATTGATATGCTAAGTACAAGGAATCCGATAAGGTGCAACCATTCTTATCGGTGATAGTGTATGTAAGTGCACGGTAATTATAGTCAGGTTCTATTAAAAATTCAAAACAATCCCCACAGGATAGGATTTCTTGTGGCGACCATTCAATGGAATAGTCTACACCATAATTTAAATTTACTCGGTAATCATTGTTTAGTTGAAGCTCTAATGGATTGTCTAAACGTATAGGTGGAATTTCAGGGTATTGGTCGACTTTAACATCAATAATAGAATCACAGCCATTAGCTGCTTGCAAAATAAAAACATCTTCTTCTGGGAAGTCAAATGTTTTGCCCTGGATCTCTATGGATTCCCCTTTGCAAATAAGATAAGCTTCTGCATTTCTATTTTCAGGTAAAACATCAAGAAAGACATACACAATTGAATCGCAGCCATTTGCAGAAGTTAAATAAGCTTCTCCTTCAGGATTTTGTGCATTGAAAATGGTATTGCCAATGTTTACACCAATTAAATCATTAAAACAAATTTCACTCTCATAAGTACTTTCGGAATTAAGCTTATATTCAAATGCTATGGTCACGAGCGAATCACATCCATTGTCAGTTATTAAAATTTCTTCTCCTACTGGATTTTCTTCATTGTATACCTTTCCATTGACAGTAAGTTCATAAGTATCTCCTGAACAACCGTCATAATAAAGAGCACTAAATGACTCTTCTAAATAGGTAACAACAGTTGTTAAAATACTATCACAATTATTTTCTGTTAATAAGGAATCTACATAAGTCCCATCAGCCGTTACAACGCCTCCAAGCGGCCTGACATATTCTTCCCCGTGACAAACAAATACTTCTATGGTTTCTGTTGATGTACCTGCCAGTTGACATACCAAAGCAAAAATATTTGCAGTCAAACGATCATTATCATTGTTGATGTTTGGCCCAGAACTTACAGAGCCAGTATTGCCTCCGCAAAAGATCCCGATGTCCCCTAGAATAATATCATTGGTTTTGTTGTCAATGACCAGTGTAGGAAGGCCATTGTTATCGACGCCCAAACTTGTATAACCAGTACTCGGCCCAGAAACAATTACCCCTTGAAAAGAACCTCCCTGATTGAAAGACTCAACTTTTCCAAAAGGGCCATCAAAAATAAAATCGCCTAATTCATTTCCTACGGAAAAATTTGGGTTCACATTAAAATCATCAATCCAATAGCCCCATAAGTTTGCCTCTGCTTGTGGGATGACTACCAGATTGGTTTCACATTTTTCTGACCATTCTCTAATCTCCGATAATGTTGCATCAGGAACGGCACTAACCAGGCTATTTATTGAAAAGTCTGTAGTATCTAATGGAAAATTCCCGGTAAATATTATATCACATTTTTGTTCTTCCAAATACGCTACCGAAATATCGGTCGATAAAGGTACTAGGTCGATTGGGCATTTCACGATTCCATTTATTCCAAAATTTGAAGAATTGATTAATTTTGGTGTTAAATAATCATTCATGCGAGACCCATCTATGGTATAACCACAAGCACCACTATTAATGTTACAATAATTGTCTGCAGGAATATAACATAAGGTAATTTGCCCATCTTCACATTCGCAATCGTTTTGTGAAAATGTCTCAGTTGCAAACAAGCAATTTGCAAAGAATAGGAGCAAAAGAAGTCTGAAGGTCATAGCTTTGTTGATTTTCGTTTCGTACTTTTCTTATTGCAAGAATATTACATATAAAACAATAAACAGTTTGTCTAAAGTATGTCAAAGAGGAAAGTTCTTTGAATAAACTTTGTTTAAAAGTCAGGTTTTAGGAATTCTAGTATAAAAGTAAGGATTAATGCTGTAGACTACAATTTAACTTCCTCTAAAATCAAAAAAGAATCCTTTCTTTTTTCACCCGAAGAAAAAGACCGTTTTTTCTCATAGAATAATAAGGAGCCCGTCTGGAAATAATAGGTATATTTTTCCGTATCAATCATATCAAATTCATGATCACCAAAAGCTTGTTTCATTTTCTTTTTCCCTTTTTTTATCTCCTTGCCCGCTCCAATCATAGCATTCTTTAAAGCAATTGGATCAAATACCTTTTTGTCATTAATTTTGATGGTGCTTCCCACCGCATTTATAAGTACTTGAACTTCTCCTTTAACAGCTATGGTTTCTTTCCCCATTTGAGATGGGATTTCTTCATCATACTGGGCTAAAGTGTCCGAAAATATTTCCCCTAAATAATAATGATAGGCTTGTATTTCACTGCTTATTTCATCCTCCATTTCTTCTGACAAAAGCATGGCATTCATTAGTTCAAAAAACATTTCCCCTTCTTTTTGATCTTCAAAATTTGTTGAAACAAAATCTTGCAAGGCATCTGTTAATGTCGTTTCTATTTCTTGCATATTTATTATTCCTTCATAAATGCCAAATTTATCTGTTGTATAGACGATTCGTAGTTTTTCAAAAAGTCTATCTATCTCTTTGTAAAGGTCTTCATCCTCTTCTTCCTCAATGTTAAGCTTATCTGTTGAACCTTCATAGTAATTCCATTCTATGGTGTAGGAAGAATCAGAGACCTCTAAAATAGTCATGTCTATCATGGAAGTAATCACTTCTTTTTTAATAATTTCATTGCCTTCGTATTCAATAAAACCATCCTGAGACTTTATTTTTTTTGTATCTCCCTTATTCCATCCCGCAAGAAGTTCAACACTCTGCGCTGAAATTTGCACAGACATTAATAATATGCTTATCAAAGTAAATAAGACTTTGGTCATAGTTTGATTTGTTTGATGCAAAAACTAAATCTGTGATGCATTTCTATTTAAATATTTATGAAGCTTCGTTAATTTTTCTTTGTTAGAAACAAGCTTTGCTCCTACTATACTTGCTGTTTTAATATTTCTCAAGTTAGGAAAACTTAGCTTTCCTTTTGATAAAGAATATGTCCAGGTAAGATCAATGTAGTTGGCGATTAGGTTTAGAATCTCAAACACTCCGGTTTTTGAAACTTCGAAGCCCATTCTCTCAGCAGCCCGTTCACTAAAAAAATAGGAACTGCCCCTTACTTCAACTGTTTCTGGCAATTCCTTCGCTTCTATTCTTCGAATTACTTCTAACAAGCCTTCAATATAGTAGCTTAGTACTCTGTTTTGAAAAGCTTTACCTGCTTTGATTTTTCTCAAAACCATTAGATAATCAAAAGAGGTTCCTGAATGTAAATCATATTTTTTATCATTGGCATTAAAAACTAAAAACATGGGTGACAGGTACTTATAGCCACCGGTCAAAGTTATAATAGGTGTTGACAAAAATTGAAAGGGAGGAATCACAAGGAAAAAAGTAAAAATGGCTAAAAAACCATAGGTAAATTTAGTCCAACAAAGAATAATACCTATCGCAACAATAGCCATAAAAATAGCAATTAGCCATTGAGAAAATTTTGGAAGCTTGTAAAATGAATTCATTAAATTGATTTATAATCAAAAAGCAAGATATTGAATCCAGTCAATATACAATCACGATGTATAAAATGTTTTTGGAAATTAAAATTCAAATTTAGGGTTGTAAAGAAATTCAGAATCCGTCAAGCATTTTAAGAATGCTACCAGATCATCTTTTTCTTCCTTTGTCAATTCGAAATCTTGCAGCTTAGGATCAAGGTTTTGATGTTTATTAATGCCATTGTCATAATGCTCAATAACAGATTCTAAGGTAGGCAGTGAACCATCATGCATGTAAGGCGCCGTCATTTCAATATTTCTTAAACTAGGAATCTTGAAAGTTGCTAAATCACTGGAGTCTTTGCTAACTCTAAAGCTACCCTCGTCTTCATAATTTAGATAAAGTCCATTGTTAGTAATATCATAATTTGAAAAATCAAAACCTCCATGACAATTGTTGCAAGCCAATCTCTCCGACATAAACAGCGCCTTCCCTCTTGCTTCAGATTCGGACAATTTAGCTTTCCCTTCGAGATCTTGGTCATACTTACTATTGGCTGATATCATAGATCTTTGATAGGTAGCCAAGGCTCTTGAAATTACAAAAGCATCAGGTTCTCTATCATAGCAGTTAAAACTCGCTGCTACTAGTGCACTATCGGTTTTCATCCGATTAGCTATCCTTACAATATTAAAGTCGAATTCATTGTGTTCTTGAATTGGAACCAAGGCTTGCATTTCTAAAGTAGGCACTCCCCCATCTCTGGTGTAATAAGGATGATAAGCTACATTTGACAAAGTAGAAACATTTCTTGTGCCTATTCTTTCTTCTACCCCTAGACTAAGGGCTTTGTCATCTGTAAAAGCAAGTGCAGGCTTGTGGCAACTTGCACAGCTAATGGTTGAATCTACAGAAAGGAATTTACTATTGAATAGGACTTTTCCGAGTTCCCATCTTTCAATGGAAAACTGGTTGTCCTCTGGGAAAGGGACATCTGGAAAATGAGCGGGCAGCTCTGGTATAATACTTTTTTCAGCTGTTGAAAGTTCATCGTCGGATGTACAGGCGAAAAACAAAATCATAAAGCTAAGAAGCGTAGTATAGCAGAGTGCCCTAGTCATTTATCTTATGATTATTCGCTGAGTCGGAAAATTATACTCCTCAGATTCAACGTTAAGAAAAAATACTCCTTTTTGATTTACATTAATTGCATTTGACATCCCAATCAACTTGAAACTAGCAATGTTTCTTCCAAGTAGGTCCGTTAGATGTGCAGTATAAGTTTTTGTCATCTGCTGAGGGATATCCAAGCTTACTGTACCATTGTAAGATGGGTTAGGTGAAACTTTCAATTTACCTAGCTCTAAACTTGAAGTAGAGACAGGACCTGCTTGACTAAATACAATCGTATTAAAGTTCTGCAAACTCGCCTTAGCGTCTCCAGTTTCTCCATGACTAATAGTTCCTTGACTCAAATCTATGTTGTTCATAGCCATGATGTAATCGGCACTTAAATCGATGTGCAACTGGTCATTAGCGGCTCTTTGTTCTATATCGATGGAAGTCTTTGCATAGTTAGAATCTCCCAAACCATGGAATTGAAAAGTTTTGTCTAGTTCATCTCCTGCTCTTCCTTCAAGAGCTATAAAACGATATCCAGCGTCCCAGCCCCAATGCATACTTGGGTCCTTTGGTGCTAAAGGATGAGTTGGTGGATAAGAGGAAGGATCTAAATGATTGTGTTCTGGATTGACACCAATATAGAAATTGACTGATTCTATGGTATTAATGTTTAATGTCCCAAGATTCTTTTGCACCGGAGTTCCCCCATCTACCAAAATCCAAAGGTCATCAATAGACGTTTCCTCCCCACCGTCATGAGTGATACTGATTTGAGAGATATAATATTCTAATCTCGTGACAAAGAATTTATCAGAAAAGTTATTCTCTGCATTAGTATTATAACTAAAGCTTTCTGATCCTAGTTTGTGATCAATATTCAAGATTACTTCTTGCTGAGCAAAAATCGTTGTAGCAAAGAAGGTGAAAATAATAAGGTACAAGTTCTTCATATTCTTAATGTTGTTAGATGAAAAAATCGTTTTTATAGGCGATTAAAATTATTAGCTAAAAATAGCTAAAAAACTAGAGTTTATCCTTAATAGCGCTAAAATAAAGTGGAATT
>CALIIW010000046.1 GCA_938018185.1 uncultured Saprospiraceae bacterium | reverse complement strand
GTAAATTATGAAAGATGGCAAGCTGGTTTTGCTTTTGATATGACAGTTTCCGAAGCTGCTGTTTTCACTAATAGTAATGGTGCTATAGAATTTGGTTTGCAGCACATTATAAATATTTACAAAGAACCAGAAGTTGATGGTGTAATATTATGTCCAAAGTTTTAATTTATAGAATGAAACAATATTTATTAATTTTCTTTTTGTTCTGCTCTTTCGCAATGAATGCACAGTATCATACGACAGGAAAAGAATTGCCTTGTGTGAATAAGGTGTTTAAAGTATTTGCTCATGTTGGAATAAGTGAAACTGGTGAAACTAATTTGACGGAAGAGGAAATTGTTGAAACGGTTGAGGCAGTAAATAAATATTTTGAGCCTATTTGTATTTCTTTTGAGGTTTGTAAAATTGATACAATGTGGAATTATACTTTTAATGTTCCTCGAGAACATTTGTATGAGGAAATGCATGCCACTTTTGGCGAAGACCATTTGATAGATCTTTACTTTTGCTTCATGGAATTTGGAGGGCCTTTTTTATGCGGGAGAACAGACGGGACAATTTTGTCTGACGATGAAGGAGCTGTATATACTCATAAGCAATGTCCTAGAGGTCTTGCTCATGAGCTGGGTCATTTATTCGGATTGTTAGACACCTTTGTTCCGGGTAACAATAATTCCTTGGTTGATTATTCAAATTGTGAAACAACAGGGGATTTAATCTGTGATACACCAGCAGATCCTTTTGATGGTTCAAGATTAGAGTATTTTATTTATGATTGCCGTTTTATATACGATGGGAAAGATGCCAATGGAGATTATTACCTAACAGAGGTTGGTAATATTATGAGCGCTTACTTTCCTTGCTATTGTGGTTTTTCACGAGACCAACTATTAAAAATGGTAGAAACTTATAATGCAACACCAAATAGATTTTGGTAAATCGTTATTATGAAAAAAATATTAATTCTTCTTCTGGCTATTTCTTTTTCCACTTTTGCTGAATCACAAACGGCATCTGTAACAAGAGGATGTGCTCCTTTGAGTGTAAGTTTTTCTGCTCCTGAAAATAATGAAGGTTATAATTGGATTTTTAAAGATGGTACGACATCAATACTTCAAAATCCTGATCATATATTTACAGAACCTGGAGAATATTTGGTTGATTTATTTAATGGAAATGGCTCAACTTCTATTGGATCTATTTCCATAAAAATTTATGAGGATCCTAAGATTACCTTGATTGCAGATGTTCTATCTGGTTGTACACCCTTAGAAGTGAATTTTACTAGTATAATAGAAGAGATAGATCCAGAACTTCAGGTAGAAGGGTTTTTGTGGTCCTTTGGCGATGGGGCTCGATCCTTAGAGGAAAATCCGACACACACATATACCAATCCAGGATTGATGTCAGTTTCTGTTGAGTTGCAAACCAATATTTCTGATTGTAATCCTACAGAATTGATTATTCAATACATCCTTGTGGAAGGTCCAGAAGCAGCCTTTGAAATAGATCCTAAATGGAGTTGTGAAGCACCTTTGACCGTTAGTTTAGAACCACTTGCAAATTTTGACCCCATCAATACCTATTCCTGGGATTTTGGAAATGGAGAGACTTCTGACAGTCATTCACCAGCAGACATCGTTTATACTAGCCCTGGCTTATATGTGATTAGTCATACTGTGAATAGTCCAGAACCATGCATCTCAAACTATCGAGATACAATTTTAATTGGAAAACCCCCATTGGAATTTGATCCACCTGATACTGTTTGTATTGGAGATGAAATAACATTTTTTAATACAATTTATGCTGAAAATTTTGAGTGGGATGTACCATTGGATGTGGTCTATGTAGATAGTACAAATGAAACATCTCGGTATCCTGCGCTTAAGTTTAATATGGCTGGGGATAGAAGTATTTCCTTACAGGTTTATACGCAAGAAGAATGTCTTAACGATACAATTTTTGATATACACGTCGAAGACCCAAAGGCTGGATTTTCATTCCTACCAATGCTTAGCTGTGATGATCCAGTTGAAGTCTTTATATTTCCAGATGATTATAGTTATGCAAAATATTACTACAATCGTGTTGAAGGAGGAACAGACTATTCCTTTGTTTATACAGCCCCAGAACGAGACAGTTTATATTTGAATTGGGTAACTAATTATTTTATGATATATAAGGTTGAGACAAATTTTGGTTGCACCGATAGTCTTGAGTCAGTCCTTCCTATTCAAAGATTGCCAGATGCTGCATTTTTCTCTGAACCAAGTGCTGGATGTGCCCCATTAACAGTAGAATTTGAGGATGCTTCAGGCTCGATCGAAGAAATAATCAGTTGGACTTACATCTATGGGGACGGAGAATCCGACAACTACACATCTGTAGGAGATAGTGAACATGTATTTGAAGGAGCAGGTGATTATTGCGTTAAATTAATAATTGAAAATTCAAATGGTTGTATTGATACTTCAGCATGCACTTGGATCTGTGTAGGCGAACCATTGCCGCCGAATTATTCGATTTCAGCTACTGAGTTTTGTATAGGAGAAGAAATTGAAATTACTTTACCTAGTACGAATTCAGGCTTAGAACTTTGTTATGATCCAAATGATTTAATCCGAACTTATCAAAATGAGCCAGGCACTTATGATCTGATTTTGGACATTCAATCTGGTTGGTGTACAACGACAGTTATGGAAGAAGATGGACTGATCGTAAATGGCCCTTTAGCTCGGATTTCGTATATGATCGATTGTGAAAATCCATTTCAAGTAATGTTTGAAAGTACAAGTATTGATGCGGATGAATTGCTTTGGGATTTTGATGGACTTGGTACTTCATCTGAATCGAGTCTCGTATTTACTTTTCCAGAAACCGGCGATTATGAGGTTATGCTTATTGCACGAGCAACGGGAAATGGCTGCCCACCAGACACTGCCTTTCAAGTTATTCATGTTAGAGAAATCATAGCAAAGTTTGACTTACCCGAGCAAATTTGTGATGGTGAATTCATAACCGTAGAATCTGGAGAATCCCAAGATGCTCATGCGGAATGTCACAAAGGATATCTATGGATGTTTTCTGAAGGGATGCCGATACAAACCGATAAAGATTTTGCCCAAAGAGCCTTAAATTCAGGACAACAAGATATCACCTTGATTGCTACAGATATCAATGGATGTAAAGATACCTTGACACAATCCGTTTCCATACAAAATTTGATGGCCAACTTTGACAATAGTATAAACAGGTTTTGCCCTGGAGCAGAAGTTGAATTTTTTGATCTTACTCAAAGTGATACGACTATTGTCGAATGGCTTTGGACTTTCGGGGAGTATGGAGAATTAGGCTCTACAACTGGCCCGAACCCAACTTTTAATTTTGGAGACTTAGTGCCTCCAGTTGTGTTGGTTACACTTACTGTAACAGATGCTGCAGGATGTAGTAAGGATGTGATTAAGTATATACCTGTTTATGTGTTTGACTCAGGAATATTAGAGGCACCTGAAGGCTTATGTGTTGGAGAAGATGGGGTGTTCCTCAGTCAGGATTTTACAGATGAAGGATCTTTTTTAAATTTTTCCTGGGACATGGGAAATGGAGAAACCATCGAAGGAATAAATCCAAGCTATGCCTACGATGCTCCGGGGATATATGAGGTTATACTTACTTATAGCGAAGAGTCTTCATCATGCTTTGGTATGGATACCGTAATAGTTGTTGTTGAAAATTCAGTTGAATCAAATTTCACCACAGATGTAGATGGTGTGAGTCCATTATGTTATCCGACCATCATTGAATTTTTTAATGCTTCAGATTCTACTGATAACATCGAGTATATTTGGGATTTTGGAGAAGGTTCTACTTCTGTTCTGAGAAATCCAACTTTTGCTTTTGGCAAAGGCACTTATGAAGTAACATTAACAACAAAAGTTTTCGGCTGTGAGAATAGCAGTACGAAGGTTTTTGAATTGGTTGGTCCTGAAGGCGAAATTGTCATTGATGATCCGCGGATCTGTTTGGGGGAAGAGATAGAATTTTCATTCCAAGATACCATTGATGTGAGCAGCTGGACTTGGGACTTAGGAGATGGTTCTGCGCTTGTAGAAAACGAAAATCCATACAGTTATACCTTTGATAATATTCCGGATAACGGAGAAATATATGTTGATTTGATTCTTTCTTCAGAAGATAATGGCTGCGAAGTAGTAAGAACAGACACTGTCTTTCTAGCTGAGCTAAAAGCAGAATTTGAAGCAGAG
>CALIIW010000045.1 GCA_938018185.1 uncultured Saprospiraceae bacterium | reverse complement strand
ATAATATGTGGTTACAAAGAAGCTGTTTGCTTTTCCAATTAAAATACAAGGATGAGGTTGACAAGGATTTGCTTGCAGAATTAATCCAGCAACTCACTGGCGGAAAAGAGTTTTTTATTAACAAAGCCATAGGATGGTCTCTACGATCTTATTCCAGGGTAGATCCAGACTGGGTAAAGGCTTTTGTCGATAATCACGAGCTCAGCAATCTGTCAAAACGAGAGGCATTGAAATTGATGTCGTAACTACATTTAATTCACGAACAATATACAACACTTCCTCTGGCCGTAACAACACCTCGTTCGTTACGATTTGCAATCATACACGCAACAATCATCACGGCCTCTGGCCGTAACAACACCTTGTTCGTTACGATTTGCAATCGTACACACAACATGCAACACGGCCTCTGGCCGTAGTACATTCCCAAAAAAAATAAACAATATAAATTAAGAATAAAATATATTTTATATATTAGCATTGTAAAATGTAAAGCTAAAATGAACTATAAAATCTTTGACCAACACGGTCTGAACTTTCTAACTATTACCTTAGTAGATTGGATTGATTTATTTACCCGCCAAGCATATTGTAAAATTATAATCGACAGTCTAGCATTCTGCCAAAAAGAAAAGGGTTTAAATATTCATGCCTTTGTAATAATGCCTTCTCACTTGCATTTGATTCTTCAAACAGATAACCCAAAAGGCTTATCGCACATCATCCAAAGATTCAAATCTTATACAGCAAAGGCCATCCTAAGATACATCAATGACTACTCCAAGATTGAAAGTCGAAGAAGCTGGTTACTGCGACGTTTTGAATTTAACGCAGCTAAAAATAAAAGAAATTCAAAATATCAAGTTTGGCAAAAAGACAATCATCCAATTATTTTATATAGCCCAAGAGCAATAAGAATTAATCTAAATTACATCCACAATAATCCAGTAAATGCAGGATTCGTAAACAAACCAGAATATTTTAGATTAAGTAGTGCTTCAAATTATAGATATGGAAAAGGACTCTTGAAAGTATCTATTTTGGAGGATATAGGTTTCGATATTGGATATATATACTTAGGTTCATAAATCAATTGTTTGTTTTTTAAAATTACTTATAAGCTGTTCGTTACGATTTGCAATGGTACACGCAACATGCAAACACGGCCTCTGGCCGTATTACAAACTATTCCAAAAAAAAATCTAAACCACTTTGTTTCAAGAAAGAACAAACACCTCTTGCGTTGATAATTTGCCACGCGCCAATACAATAACCAGAGAACAGCTAAATTTTCTAAAATACCGGACATCCACCTTTGTATTTCTTTGTTCTTATTCTCCGCTTTCTTTTCTTAAACATGAACTTGCGACTGCTTTTCATAGCCTCTGCATAAGACTTAACGGGATATATTCCTGAAGGACCAGTTGGTTCTGTAACAAGGATGCTATTGTCATGAAGAATGCTAGATTCTTCTCCTGGAATATAAAGAACCTCTGATTCCATTTCTGAACTTATATTGAAATAATGTTCCGTGTCATCAGGCACATAAATCATTTCATCTGCTGAAGACATCATATTATTAAGAAAATCAAAACTATTTTCATCTTCTTCACATGGACAATAATCATCCTCTTGTGCATAAATATTTAAAGATATGGCCAAAAATACTAAGAGCAGGAAGTTTTTCATAAGGTTTCATTTTTTCAAAATGACAATATTGAAAATGAAAGGTTGCACTTAATATAAATAAACACGCCCTTTGGCCGTAAAAAAAACTGTTCGTTACGATTTTCAATCGTACACGCAATACGCAACACGGCCTCTGGCTGTACTAATATTTCAAAAAATAACAACATCCTCTCTCAAACACAAAATTTTATCTCACTCTAATATTCCTTACCTTTCCAACAAATTAATCAAAATGACCTTTTGTTATAAATTGCTTTTATTCGCACTATCCATTTTTCACTTCAACAACTCCATCTTTTCTCAAGAAAAAGAATATCAAATCACTACCCAAAAAGTAAACGGCACAGTACATATGCTAACAGGCAAAGGTGGAAATATTGCGATCTGTTCAGGAGACGAGGGAGTTTTTATGGTTGATGCACAGTTTGCTGATATGACTGATAAAATTCAAAAAGCAGTCGGAGATATTTCAAAAGGACCAATAAACTATTTGGTAAATACGCACTGGCATGGAGATCATACAGGTGGAAATAAATACTTTTCAGAACAAGGCGCTAAAATTATTGCACATCAGAATGTAAGAAAACGGCTAAGTACGGAACAGCATATGAAGGCCTTTAATAGAACAGTCCCAGCTGCTGACGAAGCTGCATGGCCAGATATTACTTTCAATGATGAAAACACTTTGTACATAAATGAAGAAGATATATTTGTTTTCCATGTAGATAATGCTCATACTGATGGGGACGCTATGGTGTATTTTACTTCTAGTAACGTACTTCATATGGGCGACACGTATTTTCAAGGAAAATTCCCATTCATAGACCTTTCTTCAGGTGGCTCAATCAAAGGACTTCTTGAAGCGGTCGAGCAAGCTCTTTTTATCTGTGACGATGATACTAAAATCATTCCTGGGCATGGAAAACTTTCTAACAAAAAAGAATTGAAGGAATACCAAACTGTTTTAACTAATGTTCTGAAAAGGGTAGAAAAGGCAGTAAATATGAAAATGGCAATTGAAGAAATACAAGCAGCTGGATTTACAAAAGAATATGACGATACTTTCGGTACGGGATTTATAAGTTCTGAGAAGTTTATTGATATGATCTGGACAGATTTAACTAGAGAAAAATAATCTTATTTCCCTCCGCTGGTAAGTTTTACTTTTTTATTTTTTATCCTTATCGGAACATAATTGTCTTGATATTTTGACCAAGGCACATTCTTATGTTGGTTTTCTCCAAAATAAGACATAATCATTTCAAACTCTAGAGGAGATCTATAGCCTGGGATGGCTTGGATAATTTTCATGTTCTCATCTAAAAAGACAACAGTAGGGTAGCTCAACCTTCCTTCTGTTAATGCAACAGCCAATTCATGGTAACCTCTAGAACCATTTTTTATATACTTATAGGTTTGCCCTCCAAAAGTGATGCTGCTTTTCTGCTCACCATTTAGTTTTACAGGATAGAAGTTTGCATTAATGTATTCTGAGATATGCTCTTTCTGAAAGGTCGCTTTATCCATTCGCTTGCAATAGATGCACCAATCCGTATACAAATCTATTACAATCTTCTTTCTGTCTATTTTCTGCATTTCTAAAGCCTCTTCAAAAGTAAGCCATTCAATCTTATGTTGCGCATCAGCTGAAACGCAGGTAATCAGTAGCAAAAGTATTGAAATAATATGAATTTTAATTGACATCAGTTAGCGTACGATTATTTGTGTTATATGGCTTTATAACAGTTTCATTTGGCTAATCGTGTTAAGGAATCGCTCCTTTAAATAAAGTTTAACTTTAATGTCTGAATATTAACAACAGTTAAAATAAGCGATGGTATGTTTTATTCTAAACTGCAATGTATGTAAATTTTTACTTCATCGCCAACCATGAAGGTACCTTTTCCTCCAATTCCAAAATCAGTCCGATTTATTTGGAAGGAACCGATTAAAGAATTAGCTTCATATGTGAAGTTAATTTCTATTTCTTTTTCTATGCCATGAAGCTTTAAAAGACCTTTGCTTAGGTAAGAATCACCATTCTTTGCTGTACTTGTAGACTCGTAACAAATCTGTGGAAAATTGTCTACATCAAAGTAATCTTCTTTCTTCAAATGCTCATCTCTCTTATCATTTCCTGTTTCGATTGTTGCGGCATCTACACAAACATTAAATTGACAGAGGTCAAGATTAGTTTCGTCAAAAGATACGTCACCAATCAAGTTACTTAAAGAACCCTTGACCGTATTTATCTTCATATTTGAAATATCAAAACTAATTTTTGATTCTGCTGTATTTATATTTTGAGCAATTAATTCAGCTATTGAAAAATTCAAACTGAGTAGAAGTAGCAATATTATTTTATTCATTTATCAATTTTTTTTTAGGTAACAAGATCATAGCTTCAAAGTTTAGTAATGCTTATTAAAGAAAACATTTAGGCAATCGTCGCCAAGTTGATGGGATTGGTCGGGACAAAGATAAATAAGAGGAGCCAATATCCCATTTCCCAAAAAGGTATTGGTTTTAAAACACCTAATTTCATCCCACAATCCACGAGCAACAAAAGCATTTAAAAGTTTCCTTCCTCCTTCAATTAATAAGGAGGACTTGTTTTCTTCAAATAACATGGCACATAGGTGATCAATGTAATCAACACCAACAGGTACTTTGATTTGCCTTATATGCTCCGTGTGCTTATCATTGGAGTCATTCATTACCCAAGTTTGAGCATCTTTATTAAATATATTCATAGTTGGCTCTAATTTCAATGATTTATCAATAACAATCCTAAGAGGAGAGGACCCAGGATAAAGTCTAGTCGTTAAGGTAGGATTATCTGTGGCAGCAGTATTTGTTCCTACCATAATAGCAGTTGATTCTGACCGCCATTTATGAACGAGCCTTTTTGAAAAATCATTAGTCAACCAAACCTGTTTATCATTTTGGCCCATAAAACCATCAGCAGATTCAGCCCACTTCAAGATGATGTATGGTCTCTTTTTACTTACAAAAGTATTTCTTTCTCCAGCAAGTCTTGCACCTTCCTGCTCAAGAACATCGGTCTGTACATCAATATTATGTGATCTTAGCTTATCTATTCCTGAATGATTGACTCCTTCCGTTTTATCTATCACCGAAAGATTGACTTTGGAGATTTGTTCTTTTATAATCAAATTAGTGCAGGCGGGCGTATTGCCAACAATATTACAAGGTTCTAAAGAGACAAAAAGCTCTGAATCTTTTATAATTGGCTTATTTGAATCAGTAACAGAATTGACAGCATTGACCTCAGCATGAGAAAAACCAAATTTTTCATGATACCCTTCGCCAATAATTTTGCCGTCATTTAGTAGCAAAGCACCAACGATTGGGTTAGGAGAGGTCCTGGTTTTACCTAGTCTTGCTAGATCAAAACAGCGTTGCATGTATAATTCTTCCCTATTTATCATTTTTCTAATGCAGCAATTTGCTTTTAATTTGGAAATATATTATATTATTAAATAATATTATTTGTATATTGGTAAGGATACTTACTTTAACCTAAACCATAAACCGATACTTGAAATGTAAATTTCAACCTAAATCTATGGTTTTTTAGATTTAAAACCCTCTTGTGCTCTACAAAGTAAAATTAAAGAACTCCGATGAAAATGTACTCTTAGACGATCATGTCTTTGAATACCTTTCTAATGAAGCCTACCTTAAAAAGGTAGACTTCATCAATAATCTACGTCGTCATTCCTCTGGTTGTGCTGTATTCCAAAAAACTTGGAAAAAAGCAGAAGGTGGTTATAAGACAGAAACCATCTATTTACATAAACTCGTTGCTGAGCGATTTCTTGCAGAAGAAAAGACAGCTGATAACAATCTTGTTGGAGCCAAAAACGGCAATAAGCTGGATTGTCGTTTAGAAAATATCACCTTTAGATCCAGAGCTGTTGCTAGTAGAAAAAGAAAGACTTCTAGCAAAACGGGTTACACCGGTGTTTATTCCGAAAATAACCGCTTCAGAGCTGTTATATCTGTTAATCGAAAATCTGTCCATATTGGCATGTTCAATACCCCAGAGGAAGCGGCTCTTGCCTATAATAAAAAAAGTAAGGAACTATTTGGTGACAATGGCAAGCAAAATGTAATTAAACTTCCAGGTAGAGCAGCAGAATCATTGCCTACCCCAGAGACTCCTAGACTAAATCCTGAAGATGAAATAAGATTGCCAGGCTAATTGAACTATTCTATTGCATCTTTCTTAATTGCTTAATTTGAATTAACAAGCAATCAAAACTGTAATGAAATAGTCATTCTGGAACAAACTAGGTCAAAGCTTCTCCTTTCCTTTAAGGTGATTTTTTAGAAATTATTTCCATACAATTTGACATTAGAAAGTATCTTTGGACCTTAATATTCGTATTAAGGATGTAGCTATTTAATGATTTTATTATAGCATTGATATTGGGCATTTTTAGCCAAAAAAAACGTTAAAACACATACAGTGACAAGAAATCCTAACAATATAGAGATAAAGAAACCCCCCATTTTATATACCAAAACACAAAGCGTGATCGATACCATCGAGCAAAGCTTAGATGGTGATTTCCTTTCTTATTGGATTTCTTCTAATGGTGAACTTACAGATGAGGATGTAATGACATTCTACAAATTGTTAGAATCAAAACCAAACAAGGAAACCCTATACTTATATATAAAAAGTGATGGTGGTTCTGGAATCGGAGCACTTAGAATTGTTAATTTGCTAAGAACCTACTACAAGGATATTGTTGTCTTAATAGCCGGTGAGTGTGCTTCAGCAGCAACCATGTTGGCACTAGGTGCAAACGTCATTAAAATGGGTCCTTTGGCCTTCTTATCAGCTATTGATACTTCGATAACACACGATATGTCTCCAATTGATGTAAAGTATAATGACAAGGTTTCAGTTAGCCAAAATGAATTGGATAGGGTGTTGAAACTATGGGATCAAAAAGTTCAAAAAAAGGACTTGAATCCTTACAATACGCTTTATGACTTTATACATCCGCTTGTGTTTGGTTCTGTTGATAGAGCCTCTTCTTTGTCTATTCAATTAACCAGAGATATACTCTCTTACCACATGGATGACATTGAAAAAGCTGAAAACATATCTAATCATTTAAACTCGGCTTATCCTTCGCATTCCTACCCAATTACTTTGAAAGAAGCGCAACGTGTTGGCCTTAATGCCTTTAAATTAGAAGCAGCTTTAAATAAAAAGTTATTGACTTTGAATGAGTTGTATTCAGAAATGGCGCAACGTGCCAATACGGATTTTGATGAGGAAAATTACCATGACAATGAAGTGCTCAAAATAATAGAAATGTCTGGCACTCAATTTTTCTATCAACAAGAAAAAGATTGGCATTACCGAAGAAAAGAGCGTAGATACATTCCAATGAATGACAATTCTTCTTGGCGTAAAGCGGTGTTGATTGATGGAAAAATTGATATTTCAAAATTCCACGTCAGGTAATTTCTACACTAAAATGACAGCAAGAATCTGGCATAATCAGACTATTTTCTGATATTGCAGCATGTCTTTAAAAAATGATTTATTTCTAAGAACACTAGCAGGTCAAGAAGTCGAAAGGCCTCCGGTTTGGTTAATGAGACAAGCTGGTAGAATTCTCCCACAATACAGAGCAATTAGGTCCCGTTTAGGCGGATTCAAAGAGCTTCTATTCAATCCAGCTTTAGCAGCAGAAGTCACCATACAACCTGTCGATGAATTGGATGTAGATGCTGCCATTATCTTTTCAGATATCCTTGTTATACCAGAGGCTATGGGACTTGATTATAGCATGGTTGAAAAGAAAGGCCCTTTATTTGATAAGACAATAAATGAGGTGGCTGATATTAAGAAGCTAGCTGTTGGCCAATCAGCCGCTGAAAAGCTAGACTATGTTTTTGAAGCTATCCAGATCACTAAAAAAGAATTGGATGATCGCGTACCACTAATTGGTTTTTCTGGAGCACCTTGGACCTTGATGGCTTACATGGTGGAAGGACAGGGTTCAAAGACATTCGCAAAAGCGAAAAAGTTTCTATACCAACATCCAAAGGAATCAGAAGCCTTGCTAGATTCTATTACAGAAACATTAATTGCTTACTGCAAATTAAAAATCAAAGCCGGGGTTGATGTCATCCAAATATTTGATTCCTGGGCATCTATGCTTTCGCCAGATATCTATAATAGATTTATGATCAAACAATTAAATAGAATTTGCACTGAAATTACTGAAGTGCCGATAATTCTATTTAGTAAAGGGGCCTGGTTTGCACTGAATGAAATGAAAACGCTTGATTGTCAGGGTATTGGCTTAGATTGGAATACAAAACCAGCTTTTGCAAGGGCTGCCATTGGTCCTGATAAGATTTTGCAGGGAAATGCTGATCCTTGCCTTCTTTACGCAGATCCAAGCGAAATTCAACAAAAAACTAAGGAAATGCTCTCTGCTTTTGGCAAAAAACATATTGTCAATTTAGGACATGGTGTTTACCCAGATACCCCACTTTTAGGCGTAAAAACCTTCATAAAAACTGTGAAAGAGCATAAATATTAATACTTTTTAAGCTTAAATAGGGATTTTTGATTCGCATAGCTTATTTTTGGCGCCAACTGCAAACCAAATAAGTAAAAATCTATGGGCTGGTTCAAGAGATTGAAAGAAGGAATACAGACTGCTACCCAAAATAAAAAGGAAGCACCTGATGGGCTTTGGTACAAATGCAAAAACTGCAAAGAAGCCTCAACCTTAAAAGAAGTGAAGGAGAACTACTTTAAGTGCCCTTCTTGTGATTATCATGAGCGTATTGGCTCGCACGATTATTTTGATTTACTTTTTGACAATTCGAAGTACGAAGAATTGTTTCCCAACCTAATATCCAAGGATTTTTTAGAATGGTCTGATGTCAAAAAATATTCGGATCGTCTAGAAAAGGCTAAAGAAAAAACTGACTTAGCGGATGCCATTTCTGTAGCTTATGGCAAGATTGACAAAAATCCTATCGTTATCTCAGCCATGGATTTTACATTCATAGGAGGATCAATGGGTTCTGTTGTTGGAGAAAAGATTTCTATGTCCATCGACTATGCTATCAAAGAGAAAGCACCCTTAATGATTATTTCAAAATCAGGTGGTGCAAGAATGATGGAATCTGCCTTCTCTTTGATGCAAATGGCAAAAACATCTGCCAAGCTCACTTTATTAGCTAAAAACAAATTGCCATATTTATCTTTTTTGACAGATCCTACAACAGGTGGTGT
>CALIIW010000044.1 GCA_938018185.1 uncultured Saprospiraceae bacterium | reverse complement strand
CTTTTTTGTTATTACAGAATATTGCACCATTTTAGTGCCGCTTTGTTAAATTAAAAATATTTATAACATGAACAAAGGTGATTTAATCAACCGAATTGCAGAAAATGCAAACCTTTCAAAAGCTCAGGCAACTGAAGCTTTAACAGCAACTTTATCAGCTATATCTGATTCACTCAAAGAAGGAGATAGAGCTTCACTTGTTGGTTTTGGAACTTTCTCAGTAACTGCTAGAAAAGCAAGAGAAGGAAGAAACCCAGCTACTGGAGCAACTATTCAAATTCCTGCTAAGAATGTAATCAAATTTAAGCCAGGTAAAGAGCTAAATGCAACAGTAAATTAATCTTATTTTTGCAATAAGATATAAGAGGCATATCATTTTTGGTATGCCTCTTTTTTTGTTATATTTCCTACCTTTGGTGCTCAACATACTGAACCAATATTCTCATGAAATTTGAAACCAAAGTAATACATGCAGGGATTCATTCTGATCCCAGTACGGGAGCAGTTATGACTCCAATTTTCCAAACTTCAACATACGAACAAAAGGCTCCTGGAAAGCATAAAGGATATGAATATGCAAGGACACAAAACCCTACAAGAGAGGTACTACAAAATAATCTTGCAGCATTAGAAAATGGTAAATTCGGTATTTGCTTTAGCTCTGGTCTAGCTGCAATGGATGCAATAATTAAATTACTCAAGCAAGGTGATGAGGTAGTTTCTGTCAATGATCTATATGGTGGATCTTACAGACTATTAACTAAAGTATATGAACAATTTGGAATTGAATCCAGATTCATTAGTATGGCCAAGCCAAATGAAATAGGCGCTCAACTTAATAAGCATACAAAACTAGTTTGGATAGAAACACCTACCAATCCAATGTTAAATTTGGTAGACATTAAACAAGTTGTAAAAAAAGTAAAAGAGGTTAATAGCAGAATCATTGTCTGTGTGGATAATACTTTTGCATCGCCTTATTTACAAAACCCTCTTGATCTGGGAGCGGACCTTGTTTTACATTCAGCAACAAAATATATTAATGGACATTCTGATGTAATCCTGGGTGCCGTTATTACTTCAAAACCGAAATTAGCTGAGAAATTATATTTTATCCAAAATGCTACTGGTGCAATACCTGGTCCTCAAGACTGCTTTTTGACAATTAGAGGAATCAAAACACTTCATATAAGAGTTGAGAGAGCTTGCAAGAATGCAAAAAAAATAGCTCGATTTTTATTGACTCATCCTAAGGTCAATAAGGTTTATTATCCAGGCTTTAAAGATCATCCTGGCCATAAAATAGCTAAGGCACAAATGAGAGATTTTGGCGCAATGGTTTCTTTCGATTTAAAATCTGAGTCGTTTGCTGACGCCAAAAAAGTTTTAAGTAATACTAAAATTTTCACACTTGCAGAATCTTTGGGAGGCGTGGAGTCTTTAATTGGGCATCCACCAAGCATGACACATGGTTCAATTCCAAAAGAAGACAGGTTAAAAGTTGGGATGACTGATACACTTATGAGATTGAGTGTTGGCATAGAAAATGTAGATGACTTGATTCAAGATCTTGAAAGAGCATTAACTAAATTGTAATTATTTTTCAAAATAAAAAAGAGGAGGCGATAAATCGTCTCCTCTTTTTTATTTGAGCGATTCTCAAATAGGGATTCTTTCAGAATAATTTCATAATTTAGAGGTAATATAAAGCTGAAAATTATGAAAATTTATCAAAACAAGCTCCCCATCAAGAGTTGGGCAGAAGCTGATCGTCCTCGTGAAAAACTTTTGCTGAAAGGTCAAAAGAGTTTGAGTGACGCAGAATTAATCGCCATCCTTTTAGCATCCGGAAATCGGGAAGAATCCGCACTTGATCTCAGTAAAAGATTATTAAACTCTGTCAATAACAACTTAGACAGCCTAGGAAAAATCACTTTTTCTGATTTAAATGAATTTAAAGGTATTGGCAAAGTCAAGGCAATTTGCATTATGGCAGCCTTAGAACTTGGGAGGAGAAGGACACTCAGCAATGTAAGCATCAAACCTAAAATTAGTGCTAGCAAGGATGTTTACCAATTAATGGCCCCTGAATTGAAAGATCTAGGACATGAAGAATTTTGGGTACTTTATCTAAATAGAGCAAACCTTGTGGTTAAAAAAGTCTCTATAAGTAAAGGTGGGGTATCTGGAACAACAGTAGACGCTAAAATTATATTCAAACATGCCTTGGAATTATTAGCTTCCTCTATGATATTATGCCACAATCATCCCTCAAGCAATTTAAATCCGAGTCAGGCAGACATCTCTGTTACAAAAAAACTCAAAAGTGCAGCAGCTGCATTAGATATGGAAGTTTTAGATCATTTGATCATAGCAGGAGATTCTTATTTTAGTTTTTCTGATGAAGGAATTATTTAAAAAAATAAGTAATAGCAAATAATTTGTAATTGTTATTGCAATGGTGAACTTGAAAGTCAATTAATTGAGTATAATTTGCTAACAACTAAGGACAAAACTAAAGGAGAAGGTAAACGAAAAGCTTACCTTAGTTGTTTATTTAAAAATGGCTAATAAGATCATAGATAAAAGGTATTTAGATATCGCATTGCTAAAGCGTGTTTTTGGCTTGGCGAAGCCTTATCAAAAATTCCTATATTTTTCTGCATTTCTTGCTTTGATTCTTGCACCGATCACTGTTGCTAGGCCTTATTTGATTAAGGTGATGGTTGATGATTACATTTTTGTTTCCAATATTCAAGGCATGATCAACATGTCACTTCTTATTTTTGGAGTGCTTTGCCTGAACGTTATCTTTAGATATCTATTCATCTATTATACCAATTGGTTAGGACACTGTGTCATTCGTGACTTAAGAGTAAAAGTCTTTAAGCATATTTCAAATTTGAATTTAAAATATTTTGATACTACTCCTATAGGTACTTCCACCACAAGAACTATTAATGATATTGAAACTATAAATACAATTTTCACACAAGGCTTGATAACAATAATAGCCGACATCATTTCTTTGATCACTGTATTAATAGTCATGTTTATTAGTAGTGTAAAGTTGTCTTTAATTTGTTTGGCCACAATGCCATTCATGATCATAGCTACTTATATCTTTAAAGAAAAGGTTAAATCTGCTTATCAAAAAGTTCGAAATCAGATTCAAAAGATGAATGCTTTTTTACAAGAGCGGATTTCAGGAATGCGGGTGATCCAGATTTTCAATGCAGAAGAGCAGGAAATGAAAAAGTTTAAAGAAATCAATAAAACATACACACAAGCTAATCTTGATTCAATCTTTTACTACGCAGTATTTTTTCCTGTGGTAGAAATTATTTCTGCTTTTGCATTAGGCTTTATGGTTTGGTGGGGAGCCAATGGTGTTATCACAGGAGATGTTACTTTAGGAGATCTAATAGCTTTTCCTTTGTTTCTATCCATGCTATTTCGCCCGATGAGAATGCTAGCTGACAAATTTAATACTTTGCAGATGGGATTAGTTGCTTCGGATCGGGTTTTCAAATTGCTTGATTTGGATCAAAAAATAGAAAACCAAGGTACCGCAGTTGTAGACAAATTAAATGGCAAAGTTACTTTTGAAAATATTTGGTTTGCTTATAATGAAGAAGATTATGTTCTGAAGGATATTAGTTTTGAAATAAACCCTGGTGAGACATTAGCTATAGTTGGGAGCACTGGCTCTGGCAAGTCGACTATCATTAATATCTTGAATAGGTTTTATGAGATTAATAAAGGAGTGATGAAAGTGGATGATCTTGATGTAAAGGAATATGAGCTCAATAATTTAAGAGAAAGAATTGGATTGGTCCTTCAAGATGTGTTTTTATTTTCAGGATCCGTCATGGAGAATATTACACTGAGAAATGAATCAATCACAGCTGAAGAAGTTTATGAAGCTGCAAAAATTATAGGTGCAGATGAATTCATCCAAAATCTTCCAGGTGCGTATGAGTACCAAGTTATGGAAAGAGGAGCTACCCTCTCCATGGGACAAAGGCAGCTCATTTCTTTTATCAGAGCACTAGTATTTAATCCTGACATTTTAATTCTGGACGAAGCCACTTCCTCAATAGATCCAGAATCAGAATCGATAATCCAATATGCCATTGAAAAATTAATAAGCAAAAGAACCTCAATTATTATTGCTCATCGCTTATCTACCATTAAGCATGCTGATAAAATTATGGTCTTGGATAATGGAGAAATAAAAGAATTTGGTAGTCATAAAGAATTGGTTAAAATTGAGGATGGCTATTATAAGGCGCTCTACGAAATGCAATTTTTAGAAGTAAGCTAAAAAAACACTAAATTGAAGCTAAATAGGGATTAGTGTCAATAACACAAAGATTTTTTTTGGCGGATTCAGCATAATGGTCTGATTAAATGAACAATTCATCCAAAATTCAGCTTCATCCCTAAACTATTCTATATTTTTAATGGTTGAAAATATAAACATTAAATCATGGCAACGAAGAATACTTCTCCCTTATTAAAAACCATAGTTGGTGTTGTAGCTATAGTTGCAGTAATTTGGCTTATTTTTCAGGTTATTAGCGGTTTATACAGCCTTTTATGGTACATCGGACCGATCTTATTGATTGCAACATTTATCATGAATAAGTCGGTTATATTCAATTATGTAAAATGGATTGGAAAGTTATTCAAAACTAGTCCAGTAGCTGGAGCTGGTGCTGGTATTTTGAGTTTCTTTGGTTTCCCGTTTGTTAGTGCTTTTCTTTTTGGTAAGGCTTTTTTACTTAAAAAATTGAATGTTGACTCAAGTGGTCAATCAAAAAAGAATGAAGAATTTACTGAATTCGAAGAAGTTGAATCTGAAACAATAGAAAATCTTGATTTGGAAGAACTCGAGGAGTTTGAAGAATTTGAAGAATTAGAAACTTTAGAAAAACCTGAAGCAGATTTAGATCAACTGAGGGATTCTAATGATTATGAGTCTTTTTTTGAAGACAATAAATAACTACGTTGGCCATTCTTTTCATCTTTTCATTCCTTTGTCTGATTAGTTCTGCAATTTATTTACTGATAGTATTTAACTACTTAAGTAATTGGAAGAAACTTAAGGTCTGGGAAATACCTTCTAATTATAGACCTCAAACAAAATTCACAGTAATTATTCCGGTAAGGAATGAAGGCAATAATATACATGATTGCCTCAAGTCCATCTTAAATCAAAATTACCCAACATCCCTTTTTCATATAATTGTAGTAGATGATCATTCTACAGATGATACCTTATCGATTGTCAATTCATTTAAATCTAATCAGATAAGGATTCTTTCTCTTGAGCAATTTGAGCTGCCTATCACTTTTAATTCTTTTAAAAAATTCGGAATTGAAAAGGCAATCGAACAGGCGGATGGAGATCTGTTAATCCATACTGATGGAGATTGTATTGTCCAAAAAAATTGGTTGGCTTATTTTGCCTCACATTTTGAAATGCACAATAAGTCATTTATCGCCGGGCCTGTAAATTTTCATTCTGGCGAAAATGGCATTCAAAATTTTCAAGAATTGGACATGATGGGCATGACGCTAATCACAGGCGCAGGGGTGCAAAATAAGAAAGGACATTTGTGTAATGGAGCAAACCTTGCTTACACAAAAGCTTTATTTCAATCTATTGGAGGTTTTAAGGATATAAATAAAATTGCCTCTGGTGACGATGTCCTATTAATGCACAAGATCGCTAAGAAATTTCCTAATGAGATTGCCTTTTTAAAAAATCCTAAGGCAAGGGTTTTTACTCAGTCAGCAAAAAATTGGTCAAAGTTTAAACAGCAACGAATTAGGTGGGCAACCAAATCTAGTTCTTACGAAGATAAATCTGTCCAACTGAGTTTGATTGGTGTATTTATTTTTCACCTTGGTATTGTATTTTCTTTAGCAGCAGCGCTTATTTTTGATAAGTCCTTAGCAGTTATTTTTATTTTAATGCTTGTTGCAAAACTAGTTGCAGATTATTCATTATTAAAACGAGCGACAAAATTTTTCAATAACGAGGAGGCCATGCTACAATTCGCACCATCCTTTTTCATACATATATATTACATCGTGTACATTGGCATCTTAGCTAATCTTAAAGGTAGTTATGAGTGGAAAGGTAGGAAAGTATCTTAGCCCTTAACAGAAATCACTTTAGACTTTAAATTACAAATTCTTATTCAAGTTATAAATAACATGAATAAGAATTTGTAATTGACTCAAAGCTGATATTAATTATATATCGACCTTAGCGTACTTAGCATTCTCTTCAATGAAGGCTCTTCTAGGAGGTACTTCATCTCCCATTAGCATGGAGAATACTCTATCTGCAACTTGATCATCTTCGATGGTTACTTGACGCAAGGTTCTAGTATCTGGATCCATGGTTGTTTCCCAAAGTTGGATGGCATTCATTTCACCAAGACCCTTATAACGTTGAATTTTTACGTTAGGATCGTTTTCTTCTTTTGAATAAGTAGCAACGGCCTCAGCTCTTTCTTCTTCATTCCAGCAATATCTAAATTGCTTTCCTCTTCTGACTTGATATAAAGGAGGAGCGGCAACATAAATGTGTCCATTTTCCACAAGTGGCTTCATGAATCGGAAAATGAAAGTTAAAATCAAAGTAACAATGTGAGAACCATCGACGTCGGCATCACACATAATGATGATCTTGTGGTATCTCAATTTTTCAAGATTCAAAGATCTTTCGCCATCAACTTCTTGAATGCTCACGCCCAAAGCGGTGAACATACTTTTTATTTCCTCGTTTTCGTAAATTTTATATTCAAGTGCTTTTTCAACGTTTAAGATTTTACCTCTAAGCGGTAGAATGGCTTGAAAAACTCTATCACGTCCTTGCTTTGCTGTCCCGCCTGCAGAATCTCCCTCCACAAGATAAATCTCACATTCTATAGGGTCTTTTGAAGAACAATCCGAAAGCTTTCCTGGCAAACCACCCCCAGCAAGTACATTTTTACGCTGTACCATTTCTCGAGCTTTTCGAGCAGCGTTTCGAGCAGTAGCAGCAAGTATTACCTTATCGATAATTCTTCTTGCCATTTTCGGATTTTGCTCTAGGAAATCTTTTAATGCATCACCAACAGCTCTAGATACGATACCGGTAACTTCAGAATTTCCAAGCTCTCCTTTTGTTTGGCCTTTGAACTGTGGCTCAGGAACTTTTACAGAAACAACAGCAGTTAGACCTTCTCGGAAGTCATCTCCCGAAATCTTTACATCTTTAAGTTTGCTGAAAAGTTTGTTTTCTTTTCCATACTTATCAAACTCTCTGTTGATAGCTCTTCTAAAACCACTGACGTGTGTCCCTCCCTCTCTAGTATTAATATTATTTACATAAGAATAAATGGTTTCACTATAAGATGTATTATAATGAATGGCAACTTCTACTTCAACATTTTCTTCTTTTCCAAATACGTGAATAGGTACTTCGAAAAGATTCGTTTTGCCTTCATTTAAGAAAAGGACAAATTCCTTAAGCCCGCCTTCTGAATAAAATTTTTCTTCTTTTGCTTTACCGTCAACAATATTTCTTTCGTCAACTAACATCAAAGTCAAACCACTATTTAAGAAAGCTAATTCACGCAATCTATTTGCAAGAGTTTCATATTTATATTCAGAAACTTCGAAGATTGTTGAATCGGGTAAAAAAGTGATTATGGTACCGTTATTAGAAGAAGTTCCAACTTCGGCAACAGGTTCTTTTGGTATTCCTTCACTATATTCTTGCATATAGACCTTGCCCTCTCTGTGTACCTCCGCTTTCAAATAAGAGGAAAGTGCGTTAACACATGAAACCCCTACTCCATGCAGACCACCAGAAACTTTATAGGTGTCTTTATCAAATTTACCTCCTGCATGCAGAACAGTCATGACAACCTCCAGGGCTGATTTCTGAAGCTTTTCATGCATGCCTACTGGAATACCTCTACCATTGTCAGATACAGAAACTGAGTTGTCTTTATGTATAACAGTGGTTATTAGATCACAATGCCCTGCAAGGTGCTCATCTATTGAATTATCAATTACTTCCCAGACCAGATGGTGTAGTCCTTTGGTATCGGTACTTCCGATATACATTCCTGGTCTTTTCCTTACTGCTTCGAGGCCTTCAAGTGCTTGAATATTATTAGCACTGTAGTCGCCTTTTTGCGGTTTTTTTCCTAAATCACTCATAGCACAAAAATACGTAAAAAAGCTCATAAACCCTTAATAATTCTCTCAATTTTTACCTCCAATTATAGATTTCTAACCAATCGTTAATCACTGAATATCAATATTTTACATAATTTATTCTTGGAATTTTTGCTCAGAATATATCTCCCTTCAATAATTTGTAAATTTACCTAATGAAGTGCTTGAAAGCTCTCTCCATATTAATCCTTTTGGTAACCCAAATTCAATCTTTTGCACAGCAAAATAACTATTCGCTATACACAAGTAAAAATGGCCTTCCATCAGAGATTCTTTATGATATTGTCCAAGCAGAAAATGGCTATCTATGGATTTCAACTGAAGGAGGATTGGTTAAGTTTAATGGTAAAGAATTTATCAAAAATCCACTACCTCCTATTGGTCAAAAAGAAATTTTAAATATATTTCCTGATTCACAAGGACGTCTATGGTTTACTTCATTACCAGGAGAAGTTTTTTATTTAGAAGATGGTAAGGCCATTCAATTGGATCGAACAAAATATTTATTAGACCGGGGCTTTATTGACATCACAGAAGACCAGCAAGGAAGACTTTGGTTAACAGCTAGGTATGGTCAACATATTTCCATTTTGAATGTCTCCACACTTGAAAAAGTCAAAAGCTTGGATCAAAACTCTCATGATTTAGTAAATATCGAATCTATTTGTCATTATAAAGATAGAAATGTTATCAATTGTGTAGGTAACGTCTATGAATTAAGTCCAGACGATGAAATGAAAAAACTGAGACATACTAAGAAAAATAATCGTTTTTTTTTCAAACCTAAGTTATTAAATGATTCCACCTACATTCTTTCTATCAACAAAAAAAAATTAATTACTGTTAATCCAAATAACACCTTAGGCACCGAATTAGATAAAATATTTAAACCTGATTACAATAGCATTCAACACATATTTGTAGATGATGACAAATCTATATTTGTGTCCACCTCTAATGGTCTCTATATTCTAAAAAGAGATAAGAATGGGAAAATACATCAAAACCATATCCTGGAAAATTTCAATACCCGTTTAGTTGTTAAAGATAAAGAGCAAAATTATTGGGTGGCTACAGATGAAGGTTTGATTCGTCTATCAAGTTTTGACATTGAATTTTTCGAAAGTGGTCCTTACGGCCGATTTACAGCATTGGCTGCCACCAAAGAAAATCTTTTTGTTGGGACTGATAAAAACCGTTTATTAGTTTACAATAATGAATTAGAACTAATTTCGAAAGATGTTTTGTCAACGAATATGGTTGATGATATAGTTTATGAAATGGTAACGGTAAATGAAAATCTTTATTTAGCTACAAATAGATATGTCTATAGTATTAATACAAAGAAAAAATTTAGTCCAACTCTTTTAACAAATGGGTTTTATAAATCCATTGAAGCAGATAAAAATGAAAACCTTTGGCTTGGCGGGGGCTATAACGGCTTATATATTGATACAAAACTAAAGGAACAAATCCAATTTCCCCAAGACCGTACCTATGCGATATTTCCAATAGATTCCTCAAACATACTTTTAGGAACAGTAAATGGACTTTATAGATTTAATTTTAAAACAAAAGAAAAAATTAAACTCATAAAAGAATTCAATGAGGATGTGAGGGATATTAAAATGAGTAAAGATTCAACTTTTTGGTTAGCTACACAAAATTCAGGAGTTTTTGTAATCAAAAACGATAACATTGTCAAAATAATTAACACGAATAATGGTCTTAGTAGTAACAACTGTAGAAGTTTATTGATACAAGATAATCACGTTTGGCTCGCAACAAATAAAGGTCTTGCAAGAATTAATAAAGAAAACAATGAGATAAAAATAATTTCTGAAAGTATTGGTTTACCGTCAAATGAGATTCATGACATAATGTATTGGAATGAATTAATTGTGGCAGCAACAAGTGATGGATTAGCGATTTTAAAACCAGATAAAGAAATATCCAATTTATGTCCAATTCTTAATATTTCGTCAGTAAAAATTATTGAAAAAGATACAAGCATCTTAAGTACTTATGATTTATCCCCAAAACAGCGAAACATTAAAATTGAATTTGATGGTGTGTCATTTCACAATGTAAATGATATCATCTTTGAATACAAAATGCAAGGCATAGATAAACATTGGATAAAGACAAAAAACAATATTGCACAATATCCTTCAATGCCTCCCGGTCAATATACTTTCAGGGTCAAAACAAAAGGAATTAATTCAGGTTGGTCTGAAGTAAAAAGTATAAGATTTAATTTGTCAAAGAAATTCCATGAATATTCCTTATTTTACTTTCTTGTATTTCTCGGATTAAGTATGTTAGTTTTTTGGTATTTCAGAGAAATCAAAAAAAAGGATCAAGTAAAAAAGGCCTTGCACAATTCTCAATTGACTGCCTTGAGAGCTCAAATGAATCCACATTTTATTTTTAATTCGCTTAATTCTCTGTCTTATTTTATTGAGAATGGTGAAAAGCGAGTGGCAAATAAATATGTAAGTCAATTTTCAAAATTGATGCGTTTGATTCTAAATAATTCTGACAAAGCTTACATTCCACTAAAAGAAGAATTGGATGCATTAAGGCTCTACGTATCACTTGAAGCTCTAAGGTTTGATGATGATCTTTTTTACGTTTTTGACATAGGAGAAAATATAGATGAAAATCAAGTTGGCATTCCCCCTCTTCTAGTCCAACCATATGTTGAAAATGCAATTCTACATGGATTAAAACCAAAGAAAGGTAAAAAAAGCTTAAAGATAATTATTAGACAAATCAGAGAAAAAGTAAGTATAATTGTAGAAGATAATGGGATCGGCAGGCATCAATCTCAGATAAATAAAGCAATGAATAAACAGATTTACAATTCTAAAGCAATGGGAATCACCTCACAACGTATTGATTTGATTAATATCAATTCAAAGAAGAGTCATAATCTAATCATTGAGGACCTCCTTGATCAAAATCAAAATGCCATGGGTACAAGAGTGAATTTAAATCTTGATTGGATCAATCTAAAACTAAAGCAAAATGATTAGAAGCATAATAGTTGATGACGAACCTAGGGCAAGAAGTTTACTTGAAAATTTAATAAATAATTACTGCGATAATGTGGAGATCATTGCAACAGCTAACGATGTCTTATCAGGAATTAAAATGATCAATTTACATCAACCAGACTTGATATTCTTAGATGTTCAAATGCCTAATTATGATGGATTCAGTCTCTTGGATCAATTTGAAGATCATCCCTTCAAATTCGTATTTACAACCGCTTATGAAGAATATGCACAAAAAGCATTAGACTTAAATGCATTAGGTTATTTACTGAAGCCAATTGACATAGATGAGTTAGTAAAGATAGTTCAAAAATACGAAACAAGTTTAGTTGGTACGATGGAAGATCGTTCTGTAGAATTAGAAAAACATATAAAACTAAATAGAGAAAAAGGAACACTTGTCATTCCGAGAGTTTCAGGCCTTTTAAATTTAAAACTCGATGATATATTATTTATCAAAGCGGAAGGAAGAAAAACAGATTTTTATTGTAAGGAAGATCTAACACTTACTTCAAATATAAGTCTCAAAAAATGTGAAGCTTTGCTGCGAAGAACAAGCTTTATCAGGATTCATAAATCAACAATGGTAAACCTCAAACATATCAAAAGATACTCTAAAGGACGGGATAGTTATATCGCACTTTATAATGATAAGATGTTGGATGTAGGAAAAAATTATAAAGAATATTTGAATAATATTACGTCCTATTTTCCAAAATAATTAAACTTCCCAATCTTCATTTTTTCTAAAAACGGTACCTTTAAATAAAGCTACAACCTTGTCATTTTGATTAGTAACTGTCACATCATAGATGGCTAAGTTTTTGGATATATTTTTAAGAGAGGCTTCTCCTATCAAAACATCACCTACTAAAACCGGGCGCGTATGTGAGATTGAGGTTTCTACGGAAACCGCTTTTTTACCATGCGAGTTTGATGCAAAAGCAAAGGCAGAATCAGCAAAAGAAAAAGTTATACCGCCATGAGCAACATCAAATCCATTTGTCATTTCTTTTCTGAGCACCATTTTTATTTTACAATAGCCTTCTGATTCTTCTAACCTTTCTATTCCCAACCACTGGCTGAATGAATCATTCCCCATCATTTTATCAATGATGAGCTTAGCTTTTGTTTTAGACTGGCTCATTTTACAATACTTAATTTTTCAGTGAATACTTTCTTATCATTTACAAAATAAACCAAAAAATAAAGTCCTTTAGCCAGAGCCGAAATATCTATACTTAACTTACTCTCAATAAAATCCGAAAGGACAACTTTGCCCTCTAAGGAATAAATTTCTATTCTTCCATTATCCGCTCCTTCAATTTGAAGAAAGTCATTTGCAGGGTTTGGAGTAACTAAAATGCCATTCTCATTATGAATTTCAACATTTGGAACAAGGCTAATATCAATCAAAAAAGTCTTATCTGAAATCTCCTGTCCTGGTGCCATTCCTCCACAAATAATAATACTACTTGGTGACAGTTGTGCACTACCTCTTAAATCCATTACTTGAAGTTCTGCCAGACTATTAATAGTGAACTGCTCTAACTCTGGAGAATACTCAAGGATTCTTGGCATAGGTTCTACACCTTGACCACTACCATATGCTAGACCGTCAAAATTATAACCTGTGGTTCCTCCTCCAATCCAAATCGGTTTGGAATCATTAAAATATGCTGCAGCCATTCTATAACCAATAGTAGAAATTGAAGTCTTAGAACTCCAGGTTATCTGAGTTGGATCCGCCGGATTTATAATACCAACTCTCAAAGCATTTGAAGAACCAAAGTTTCCATTTAGATTACGTACTCCTCCGCAAAAATAAATTGTGTCATCAATAATCACCCCTGAAGCGCCAAAAGCTTTATAAGTTGAATTATCAGGTGTTGGAGTCCCTACCAGCCACTCATCCTTGCTCGGGTTATAGATTTGAACATCAGGCACATTGTCATCTGTACTCCAACCAGTAACTACATAAATTAGGCTGTCTCGCCATACTGCTTGAATGTGGTCATCAATAGGAATTGGAATTACTTTACCATCTGGCAAGTATTCATTCGATACAGGATCATAGACATGTACTTTATCATATGAAATTTCGGCTCCATCATCAAAAACCTCATAGCCACCAATAATATAAATCTTATTTTTTACAACAGATGCTCCAGCAGCTATTCTTCCATTTCCTGAAGGTAAATCCTCTATTGCTTCCCAAGTATCTGTGGATGTTGAATATCTGAAAGCTCGCTTATGAATGCCAGCATATTCTTTGGTTTGATCTATGCCGGCGAAAGAATAAACAAAATATTCCGAACCAACTTTTGCTTGACAGACTGCGTTATTTGAAACTTTTTCAGGCATACTGGCTAGTTCTATAACTTGCTGAGCTAATATGATTTTATTAATAGAAAACAGAATTAATAAAGACAAAAAGATTTTATGCATATTGATAAAATTTTTCTCCTACTTTAGCCATCCGTCTCAACAGTGGACTACACCTATATCTATCTTCATGATATTCATTATATAAATCATCCAAGCGATCTACACAATTTTGAATACCAATTTCATCAGCCCACTCCAATAACCCTTTAGGATAATTAACACCTTTACTCATTGCAAGGTCAATATCTTTAGCAGATGCCACATTTAAAAATAAGGCATCAGCTGCTTCGTTAATCAACATGCTTACAATCCTATCCTTGATTTGATGGCCTAATTTTTCTTCTTTGTTTGGAATGGATTTTTCTGCATTTTCGCTATAGTCATAATATCCTTTTCCAGATTTTCTTCCTAAATATCCAGCTTCAGAATACCTTTTCTGGGTGAATGCAGGCTTATATCTTGGATCAAAGTAAAAGGCTGTAAAAACAGTCTCCGTTACAATATAATTGACATCATTACCAATGTAATCCATCAAGGTGAAAGGTCCCATTCTAAATCCACCCAATTCGGTCATAGCCCAATCTATCGTTGCAAAATCTGCAATACCTTCTTCATAAATTCTCAATGCCTCTCCGTAAAATGGTCTTGCCACCCTATTTACAATAAAGCCAGGTGTGTCTTTAGCTTGCACCGTCAATTTCCCCCAAGACTCTATCAATTCTCGACTTGCAGTTATTACACTTTCTCCTGTTTGTATGGCTGGAATTATTTCAACCAACTTCATCAAAGGTGCAGGATTAAAAAAGTGAATCCCTATGACACGATCGGCATTTTCACAAGCAGCTGCAATAGCTGCAACAGAGAGTGAAGAGGTGTTGGTTGCTAAAATACAATCCTTGTTTACGATTGCTTCTAATTCTTTGAAAACAGATTTTTTAATTTCCAAATTTTCAATGATAGCCTCTATCACTAAACCACAATCACCAAAAGATGCAAAGTCCGGTTTGAAGTATATTCTTCCAAATATGGCTTTAGATTCTACATCATCTAATCTCCCTTTTTCAACAAGTCTATTTAAAATCTTTAACAATTTGTCTCTTGCTTTTACTAAAGCATCCGGGTTTTTATCACATAAATAAACTTCATGTCCTGCGGTTGCAGCTACTTGTGCAATCCCAGATCCCATTGAACCTGAACCTATGATTCCAATTTTCATTTTATTGATTTTCAATTATTATGCGCCTTTAAAAATAGGTTTTCTTTTTTCCAAAAAGGCATTTACACCTTCTTCATAATCCTCAGTATGACTCGCTAGGGTTTGTAGTTGATCTTCAATACCAAGCTGGGTATTAAGATCATTTGTCAACGAATAATTTAATGCTCTTTTAATATAAGCCAAACCTTTGGTTGGCATATTAGCTAATTTATTTGCAATTTTTGAAACTTCCTCTTCAAAGGTATCATCAGAAAAGTATTTATAAATCATGCCAATTTCCAAAGCTTCTTTTGCAGGAACCTTATCAGCCAACATCATTAAAGCAGAAGCCCTTTGCATACCAATTAGCCTAGGCAAAAAATAGGTACCACCAGTATCTGGAATCAATCCAATTTTACTAAAAGCTTGAATAAATGAAGCCGATTCTTTTGCTACAACAATATCGCATAGCAATGCAAGGTTTGCGCCCGCACCTGCCGCTACACCATTCACTGCTGCAACAACAGGCTTCTCAAGTTCTCTTATCTTTATTACTAAAGGATTGAAATGCTCTTGAATTATTTCTGTAAGCTCTGGACCATCTTCTGCAACGACTTCTTGTAAATCTTGGCCGGCACAAAATGCTTTCCCTACACCGCTTAAAACCACACATCTTACTTCATCATTTTTAGCACATTCATCTAATGCCCCTTGTACAGCAAGAGCCATTTCTTTGTTAAAGCTATTATAAACCTCTGGTCTATTAAGAGTGATTCTTGCTATAAGATTGTTGATCTCAAATTTAATTGTACTCATCTATTATTTATTAATTTTTCATTAATGACATTTGAAATAATCAAAAGGTTCTTGACAGTCTTTACACCTATACTGTGCTTTACAAGCTGTAGAACCAAATTGGCTGATCATTTCTGTATTTTCCGAATTACATTGTGGACAGGCTATTTCATCTGCATCGGCGAACAATGCACGTTTACCTTTTGCTTTTCCCTTTGGAGGCACAATGCCATAAGCAAGAAGTTTTTCTTTGCCAGATTCAGTTAACCAATCAGTGGTCCATGCAGGACTTAAAATAGTTTTGACGATTGTTTTTTCATAGCCATTCCCTTGAAGAATAGCTTTTATTTCTACTTCAATCATGTCCATTGCTGGACAGCCAGTATAAGTTGGAGTGATCACTATTTCGAGTAAGTTTTCTTTGAGGATTACATCTCTAACAATACCGAGATCTAAAATGGAAAGCACAGGTATTTCCGGATCGCATACCTGCTCGAGTAATTTATAAATGTTCTGTTTTTCGGATGCTTGATCCTTTACCATTTTTGTCCAGGATATGTTCTTTGTAAATATTGCATGTCTGCCAATAAGAATCCTAAATGTTCGGTATGAATTCCCTTTTTACCTCCTTTCTGCATCCAGCCGCCAACAGGAACTTTAATACCAGCCATGTCAAATACCTTATTGACTTCTTCAAGCCATAAGGTTTTTATTTTATCAAAGTCAACTCCTAGTCCAGATTCAGCAGCCTTTATTTCGTAATCTACTGGAGTATATAATTCCCCCGTAAAAGTCCATAATTCTAATAAGGCAGTTTTCATTCTGAGTAAACTTTCCTCTGTTCCGTCCACTAATCTGATTACCCATTCAGAACTCCATTTCAAATGGTATGTAACTTCTTTCAAAGACTTTTCTGCTATTGCTCGTACTTGTTCATTGCTGCTTTGTAGTAATGCAGTATAATTGTGAAAGCTAAAAGCATCGTAGAAAAATTGCCTTAAAATTGTTTTGGCAAAGTCTCCATTTGGTTGTTCCGCCAGAAGACAATTCTTGTAATCAATTTCTACACGCATAAAAGCGAGGTCATCTTCAGAACGCCCTTTGCCTTCCAATTCTCCAGCAAGTTGAAATAAACTTCTAGACTGACCTACTAAGTCGAGTGAGATATTTGTCATGGCCATATCTTGTTCTAAGATAGGACCATGTCCACACCATTCTGAAAGTCTTTGACCTAAGATCAAAGCATTATCGGCAAGGTGTAATATATACGCAAAGGATGTATCCATTAGATGTGTTTTAATTCTTCTGGGAGATCATAAAAAGTTGGATGTCTATAAACTTTATCATTTGCAGGATCAAACATAGAATCTCCATTGTCAGGATTAGAGGCTGTGATGTGTTTTGATTCCACCAGCCAAATGCTCACTCCTTCAGATCTTCTAGTATAAACATCTCTGGCATTTTGCATTGCCATTTCTTCATCAGATGCATGTAGGCTGCCTACATGTTTGTGTGACAATCCATTTTTACTCCGGATAAATATTTCCCAAAGAGGCCAATTGTTTTCCATATTATGCGACTTTCTTTTTATTTGATCTTTCTTTTCTTTTTGCAGCATGAGCCATGGCGGCTTCTCTGACCCAAGCGCCTTCATCCCAAGCTTTGTTTCTAGCAGCTAATCTTTCTTTATTACAAGGGCCATTTCCTTTAATGACTTGCCAAAACTCCTCCCAATCAATAAGCCCAAAATCATAATGGCCTCTTTCTTCATTCCATTTGATATCTGGATCCGGCAAAGTAACATTTAAAACTTTTGCTTGCTCGTAGCAAACATCAACAAACTTTTGTCTTAAGTCATCGTTAGAAAACCTTTTGATTTTCCACTTCATAGATTTTGCAGAATTTGGAGAGTCATCATCTGAAGGACCAAACATCATCACAGAAGGCCACCACCATCTATCGACAGCAGACTGAAGCATTCTTTTTTGTTCTTCTGATCCTTGGCTTAGGCTCAATAATATTTCAAACCCCTGTCTTTGATGGAAGCTTTCTTCTTTGCAAACCCTTACCATTGCTCTTGCATAGGGTCCATAAGAACACCTGCACAATGGCACTTGATTCATTATTGCTGCACCATCAACCAACCAACCGATTGCTCCTATATCCGCCCAAGTTACTGTTGGATAATTAAAGATTGACGAATATTTTGCCTTTCCAGAATGTAATTGTTCAAACAAGGTATCTCTATCTACGCCTAAAGTCTCTGCGGCACTATATAAGTATAAACCGTGACCCGCCTCATCTTGGACTTTTGCCATCAACCCTACTTTACGTTTCAAAGTTGGAGCTCTTGTTATCCAATTCCCTTCTGGAAGCATTCCTACAATTTCTGAATGCGCATGTTGAGATATTTGACGAATTAAGGTCTTTCTATAGTCATCTGGCATCCAATCTTTCGGCTCTATTTTTTCTTCTCTATCAATCCTAGATTGGAATATTTCTTCAAGATTTTTTTCCATAAATGATTTATTTACTACAAGTTATGACATTTAAACAAAGAAAACGAACATTTGTTCGTATATTTATTATGTACACTTATTTTATCTTTTTTAGAGGATTAAGGTAAAATATTACGACTTTTGCATGAAATTTGTCTCTCATATGTTTTCGGGAGATTCTTAAAGTTTGCTACCCTTATCGATTTCCCTTTTAACTGTATTACATAAGACTGCTCAATAAAGCGAAAAAATGAAGATACTAGGCATTTCTGGTTTATTCCATGATTCTGCAGCGGCTATTCTCAAGAATGGAGAAATACTGGCTGCAGCTCAAGAAGAAAGATTTACAAGAATCAAACATGATTCTAATTTTCCTGTCAATGCTATAAAGTATTGTTTGGAAGAGGCAAATATTAAGATAGACGAACTTGATGCTATCGCATATTATGAAAAGCCAAATCTTAGATTCGAAAGATTTTTAGATGCATATATTCATTATGCACCTCAAGGATTCATTCCCTTTTTAAAACACATGCCCATATGGATTAACGATAAAGTTAATTTCAAAAGGATGTTTATGAAAAATCTAAAATCCATTCAAGGGTTTGATGCTTCTAAAGTAAAGATTTTATATCCAGAACATCACTTGTCTCACGCAGCAAGTACATATTATCCATCTACCTTTGATGAAGCTGCTATCTTGACTATAGATGGTGTTGGTGAATGGGCGTCTGCTTCAATATGTTATGGGGATAAAAATAAAATAAAAATTATCAAAGAAATGAGGTTTCCTCATTCTTTGGGTTTCTTATATTCTGCTTTCACACAATTTTTAGGTTTCAAGATCAATAACGGTGAGTACAAAGTGATGGGCCTTGCTCCATACGGAAAATTGAATTCTGATCAAGTAAATAATTTTGTAAAGATCGCCAAAGAAAACTTGGTTGACATAGCAGAAGACGGTTCCATATGGTTAAACCAAGAATTTTTCCAATATGCTACTGCTAGTGGTGGAATGATCAAGCCGGAGAAGTGGGAAAAGATTTTTGGTGTTTCTGTGAGGGAGCAGGATACTAAGCTCGAACAACTTCACTGCGACCTTGCACTTGCGGTTCAATTAATCACAGAAGAAGCTGTTTTGAAAATGGCTGCTGAAGCTAAAAAACTAACAGGTTCTGAAAATATCTGTTTGTCAGGAGGTGTAGCTTTAAACTGTGTAGCAAATGGAAAATTGCTAAAGACCAATATGTTTAAAAACATATACATCCAACCTGCGTCGGGTGATGCGGGATGTTCTTTAGGAGCCGCATTGGCAGCACATTATATTTATTTTGACCAACCGAGAAAAGCAACCAAAGGAATGGATGCTATGAAAGGTGCTTATCTAGGACCTCAGTATGGAGAGAAGGAAATCAAGGAATTAATCCAAGCAGAAAATTTAGAATTTCAGCAATTTCAAACAGATCAAGAACTTTGTGATTATGTTGCAAATTGTATAAAAGAAGGAAATGTTATTGGATGGTTTCAAGGAAGAATGGAGTTTGGCCCAAGATCTTTGGGTAATAGATCCATCCTAGGTGATGCGACCAATTTAGAAATGCAAAAACGTATCAATCTGAAAATAAAATTCAGAGAAGGATTCAGACCTTTTGCACCATCCGTACTTGAGGAAGAATGTCAAGAATACTTTAATCTAGATGTCAAGTCTCCATACATGTTGGTAGTAACCGATATTCAAAAGTCACACATGAAAGAACTGCCGGCTAATTATGAATCCATGCATTGGAGAGATAAGTTGGATGTAGAAAGATCGGATATACAATCCATCACTCACGTGAACTTTTCTGCGCGTATTCAGACTGTTACAACCGCTACAAATAAGCGTTACCACATGCTCATTGAATCATTCAAAAGCCTAACTGGTTATGGTTTGTTAGTCAATACTAGTTTTAATGTAAGAGGAGAACCTATTGTGAATACTCCTGCAGATGCATACAGATGCTTTATGAAAACAAATATGGATTTTCTTGTGCTCGACAACTATGTATTCTCAAAAAAAGGTGATGCCATGGACAAAAGCATGGCTTCTAATTCATTAGTAACAGAAAAAAAATAATCCTATGTCAATTATAAAGACCTTAGTCAAATTCATTCTTTCTTTTTTATTAATCTTTGTATACGCTTTTTACATTTTACCTGCTTCTTTATTTAGAAAAGGGAATCGATCTTATCAGAATTTTATTTTCGAAAGAAGACCAGGTGGAAGTTATTTCTTTGACAGAAATGTGCTGTATGGTAAGAGAGAACTGGAAGAAATGTAATAAGAATGTTTATTTGTTTCTATGGTTATTTGCTTATTAGTAAGTCATCATAAAGATTATCTAAACAAATAAAACCTTATAAAAAAGCGGCTCATTGAAATTCAATGAGCCGCTTTTTTATTCCAATATAGAATTCTCAATTTGTCCAACATATATACGCAAAAACAAATGACCAATTCAAATTAATCCGCCGCATACATCTGCAAAACCCTTGCGGAAGGATCAGAAATATCCCCACACCATTTTGGTAACCATTGATAGGGTGTAAGGTTTTGATGCTGCTTATATATTTCTGTAAATTTCTCTCTATAGTAAAATGCCTCTTTTGTTACCGGCGGATCTAATTGGTATTTCAGTCTGCCCTTTTTGAAAGCTTTGTCGGAAACGAGTTTATCCACATGATCTTGAATTATTATAGACCAAGATTTATTCTTGTTTGAAACTGAATCAGAGAAGCCATTCTTCCTTCGCCACAAAACTTCTGTAGGCAACAAATCATCCTTTTCGAATGCTTTTCTAATTAGATATTTTTCTATCTTTTTATCCGAAAACATTCTAAACCTTGGATGAATTCCCATATAGAATTTAATAAAACTTTTATCCGCAAAAGGAATTCTTGCTTCTAGGCCTGCACTACTTATGGATCTATCTCCACGCTTGTTGTCAAAAAAGTGGATGTCTCTTAGCAATCTTATTGCCTCTTCTTGAAAGGCATCAGCAGAAGGTGCATTTTGAAAATACAAATAGCTCCCAAATTCATCTGCCGTTTCACCTGAGAATAAAACTTTTACATCGGAGTTTTCCTTTACATATTTAGATATCAATCGATGTCCAACAGAAGCCCTGATTGTTGTCACATCAAAAGAGCCTAAAGTATAAATTGTATCTTCTAAAGCATCTAGAAATTGCTGCTCCGTACAGGCCACACTATGATGCTTTGATCCTATGTGATCTGATACGAGTTGGGCATTATAAAGATCGGGTGAACCGTGTAGTCCTATGGAGAAAGTTTCAATCTTTTCATCCAGTTGGTAATTCTTTGCCGCTAGGGCCGCTATCAAACTAGAATCCAATCCACCAGACAATAAACAACCTACTGGTCTCTCAGACATTAATCTTTTCTTCACTGCCTCTTCTAACAAATGAGCTATGCCTTCTAAAAAATACCGGTCATCTTTCAAATCTTCAACAGGATATTCGTGCTCATAAAAGGGTGTAAATTCTTTTGGTTTATCTGATTGCCAATAGTGAGCAGGTTTGAATTGTTCTAGTTCATCCATAAAGACAAGTGCCTTTGCCTCGGAAGCAAATGCAAAAGAAGCTTCATTTTTCGACCTCCCTATATACATCCCTCTGATTCCGATGTGATCTCTAGCTGCAAAAACAAGGTCTAAATCTGCATCATATAAAACAATAGCAAATTCACCGTCTAAGAGCCTGAGCATTTTATCAAAACCAAACATTTTATATAAGTGTATGATGATTTCACAATCAGAACTAGTCTCTAATTTGATATTATACTTACGTGCAAGTTCTTTATAGTTGAAAATTTCGGCATTTGCTATTAGGTGGCAATTATGCAAGTCAAATGGCTGTCCTGACTTTTGATCTAAACCGTTGATAGCCAATCTATGAAATCCAAAAAAGATGTCTCTACGAACTCTTTCAAATCTACTTTCATCAGGGCCTCTATGCTGGATTTTATTAAAAAATGTTGCTAATGTTCTCTCGTCTTTGTCTTTTCCTAGATATGCAAATATTCCACACATAATTAATTATTTTGATATTATAAATTAATTTTATTAACTTAGAACAAAGTTATAATTAATTATTTTAAGTATCAAGAGCAATATTCTAAAAATTATGGATAAAACAGACCAAATAATACTAAAAACACTATCCAAAGACGCTAGAGCTACATTAAAGGCACTTGCAAAGGCCTGTAAACTATCAACAGTTGCAGTGCATCAGCGTTTAAAAAAACTAGAAGAAAACGGGACAATTAAAGGATATCAAATTGAATTGGATTATGCAAAAATTGGCTATACTACAATTGTCTTTGTTGGAGTATTCCTAGAAAGATCTAGCCTATATAGAGAAGTGCTTAAAAAACTGGATAAGATCCCGGAAGTATTAGAGTGCCATTTTACGACTGGCAATTTCAGTCTTTTAATTAAAATTATCTGCAAGGACAATCAAGACCTGATGTATGTATTGAATGAAAAGATTCAAGGAATAAAAGGTGTCTCAAGAACTGAGACTTTTATTGTCTTGGAGAATGGAATTAAAAGAGGATTTAGTTTATAAAGTTTGGGTAGCGGAAAGAGCCGCTACCCAAAGAAAAATAAGAAAACAAATTTTATCTATCAATTTAAAACTTCTCTAGAACCTCTAAACACATAATGCAAACCAATATTAAAAGAAACCAGGTCCTGTTCAAGATGGGCCACTGGAACTGATTCTAGCAAGGAACCAAAAGTCTTTATATACTTTGCATTCACCATTACCCCTAAATTATCATCTATGCCCATAAAGGCCCGTTTCCAACCTATACTAAAAAGAGCAGCCGAATAGTTAGAATGCATCAAAGTCCCCGGTTCATCAAATGTTTGATTTGCTACATTTATTGTCGCCAAACCAATCTCACCGAATAAACCAAACTTTGGAACTTTTGCTCCCAATTCCAAGGCAAAGAAATTTTCAGATAAATCTAACCATCCAAACCTTCTAATGGTCGATCCCGGGACATTAGTCCCTACCTCTACATCGATGGTCTTATCAATTGCTAAAGTGCCTAATTCTGTTTTTAAATACCAAATTTCATTTAGAAAAGCAGAAATTCCAATCCCATGGATATAACCCAGCCTAGAATCCTGTTCTAAAATATTCAAGTTACCCTTACTGGAGTACTTAACTCCAACTATTCCTGTGGTCAATTCCACATTAAACTTTTCTTGTGCATTTAGAATAAATGCGATACATACAAAAAATGTAATTAGCTTGATTTTCATAATTGTCATTTTATTTATTTTTAAACATCAAAGTACATTATTATACTTACATATCCTTGTCTGGAACCTCGAATGCTAAAAATCGAATCCCGTCAGCTGAATATATTATTCCATCTTCTGAAATTATCATGTGCCCTTGTTTGAAGTCTTGCTCAAATAAATCCAAATCTAACTCTTCATCAATCTCATATTGGGGAAACTTAAAAGACCGATAAGAACCATCATTGGGATCCATAGATATCAATCTCCCCCAACCATTTACATAGTACAATCTATCTTTGTAAAAATTTGCAGTGTAGCCTCTACTTCCTTTGTGATATAGTTGCCCTTGCCAACCGCCAAATGATTGTTCCCATCTTAAACTGCCATCTTCTTTGCTTATAGCTACTGTTCTTCCCCCTTCATTACATAAGACTATTAGCATATCTTTATATGGAATTATACTCTCTTCAATATTAACTTCATCAAGAACCCCATCTCCTGTTCTCCATATTGTGTTCCCAGATTCTGCGTCTACACAATGTATAGATTTACCTTCAGCATAATATACCTTGTTCTCTTCTTTAAGAGGAAGCAACAAGGAACCTCCAAGACTATTTTCATTTGACCATTCCAATTCTCCATTATCTAAATTGTAAGCTTCAATTCTAGCATATTGATCTTCAAAAGCAAGAGTCGCATAGATACAAGAGTAAATCATAAGTTTTTCACCTTTAGCATTAATGTGAAAACTTGGGGCTCCAAAGTGTCTCTGGTAGTTATTATTGTTAATCATGTATTGTCTGTCAATATATTTCCAGTCGGCCTCTTCTAAACGATCTAAAGTACAAGAAGCCCACCCTGAAAAAGTACTTGCCACTGCAAATTCATGGACATCAGCATAAAGTGTATTCCCATCAATATTAAATTCATAGTCCATATATTCATCATCTTTGGGCCACGAGTAAGCGAGCTCTATTTCTCCATTATCTAGATTTACCTTTCTAAGCTCAGAAGTCTTTATAGTATATATATTATTATCAATTTTTATCGGCTTAACTGGTAAATGTTCCTCATTAGAAGACCCCCTATTGTCCCAAATAGTTTCACCTGTTTTTAAATCAAAAGCAACAAATCCCCCTAGTTTCCAATTGTTAAAAACAACTTTACCCTCATGGATAAAAGGATAAAATGAATCATAGTTTTTTGGAAGACTTGGACGATCTATCATTTTTTTCCAAACAAAATCTGTTAACTCAAATTCATTTTGAGTTACTTCAAGTATTTCTTCATTTCCAGATCCAATTGGTTGATCTTCCTTACAAGAATATATCGACAGGATTAAAATTGTATAAAGTATAATTTTTTTCATCTGCAATTTGTTAAATGCAGGGTTCAATCAAGAACCCTGCACTAATTTAGAATTTATTTCTTTTTTGTTTTAAAAAACAAGTATGCCGAGTCTTTTGCATCAAACAATGCCAACAAAGCCCCTTTAGTATTCTCATCATTTCTCATTTGAAAATGATTGGATCCATCCATGATGGCATTCTTTCTAGAACCAGGAAAATCAATGGCAGACTCTTGCAAGACAGCGCCATCGTTTGGTCTATAAAGCATTGCAATTTGAATATTGCCATTCTCTTCTCGACAGTTTGTATAATTTCCATTATTGATATCATTGCAATCAACTTGCTCTGGTATACCTGAAAATCCATCACATATACATTGCGTCCCTGATGTATATTCAAAAGTCACGGCCCCTGTCATTAAGTCCCAATAAAAGGAAGAGTTTATCCACCAATGCATTCCTTTTTCCCATGCATTTCTAATTATTTTGGCTTCATTCTCTGCATGCTTAAGTTGAGCCCATTTTATTGGGTTGAAAGGAATGGATAAAAGTTCTCTCAAAGCTGCCCGGTTTAGCATTTGATGGTGAAGCTTCCAAAAATTATACTTTGCTTCGTACTTAGCCAAATTCTTGTTAAAACTTTGAATAGCAAGTCTATCTTCAGAGGCTTCAAAGTAGCCTTCTGCCTGCACACTTCTTAAGGATAATGCTGGATTGTTTGGATCATTCTTTCCCCAATAAAAAAGTCGCCATAGGGTAAGATCTCTTTCCTCTACTCCATAAAAAGTTACATTGGTTGTTAAGTTCGGATTGTTTTGAAGAAATTCTACTTGCTCGTTTCCAACTTGCAAATTTAATGCTGTTGGAGAAAATAAATCGCCTACTAATGTAGGGGCAAAATCTATGATACCATCAACTATCTTATTTACAATATTTGTTATAGTACCATCAAATAAATCTAACCAAAAATTTGATTCTAAAGCTTCTTTGATTGGACCAGCCTTCAAAGAATATGCTGCTTCTTCCAAAAAATTGTCCAATTTTTCAGTAGCTTTTAACTCTGAAGTTTCAAATGGATATTTTATTGAAGTACTATTATCAACTTCTAATAAATTATTAGCAAGTACTGCTCCATGATGTGGCGTTCCAAATGTTGCAATCCCTCCTGCTCTAAAACCATCATTTGCACGACCATGAATTTCTGCTCTTCTTGTCACTAAGCCTCCAAAACTATGAGGAATACAAAAGTTGAATTTTGATTCCCAATCCTCTTGGTTAACAGAGATACTTTTATTCCAAATATCATTGTCCATTGTCTCTCCATAATCTGGTAGTTCTAAACCGGAGCTATAACCTGGATTATCCGAAATTATTTTTCTAGCTGGAAATCCAATCAAATCATTTATAAAGACAGGATTTGAAGGCGTAGAGGTAGTATGATGAATCCAATCTGTCGATATAGCAGATGCTTTTTCCCAAGAAGTATTATTTCCTCCAAAACCATGTATCCAAAAAACAATTTTCTCTTTTTCGTGAGGTGGTGGTAATGTTGGCGGACCAACAGTTGGAGGGTTAGGAATGGTGCCTCCATTTGGTGGCACTTCTACTGTAGGAAGCCCTAAACCTTTACGATTCATATTATCACAGGCGTTGTTTTGCGCAGATAGGTTATTCATCATGGAACAAGCTAAAAGCAGAATTGATATTTTAAATATATTTTTCATTTTATAAAATTTAAGGAATTAATTAATGTAGGTACAACTTTGTTACTTCAGATACCCCATTTTGGATAAAAGCAATAAAGTAAATACCTGAGACAGAAGGAGAGAAGTTGATTCGCTCATCAGAAATTGAATTTCCTGTATAAACGACACGCCCCATAACATCATAAACCAACAAATCAAATTCTGTTTGTTGCTCAACTCTCTTTACAATCAATTCTCCAGCATCTTGCTTTACCTCTACTAAATTAGAATTACTTAAAACATCTTTTGAAATTCTAGCATCTTGTCCTGCATTATTTATATCAAATGAAAAATTATTCTTGGTTGTTGTGGTTCTTCTTTCTATACAATACCCTTCAATCGTCACCTCTGGGACAATTTCAACATTAAATGTATTTCTCCAAATATTTGGCTCCACCTCTTCATACTTATCATATGAAATTGTAGCAGTTTCCAAATCTCTTGAGCTAATTAAACCGCTAGAAGCATCTACATTAATTTCAATTTCGGCCTTCACATTTCTATACCATATCTTTCCATTTACATAAACTGGAATCCATCCATCTCCTTGAATGTTTTGTTCAATATTTCGAAAAGATAAACCCGGACTAAATAAGGGTCCAGATGGTCTTTCCATAGGATTGGAAACATTGGAATTTTCAATAAAATTTTGAGGGCTTGATTGTAGTGTAAAAAAAGATTTCCCGTCTGCTCGTATCATCTCAACATAACCATGGTTATAGTTTTCGCCGTTCATCTTTTGTTCTAACACCTTGCTCCGTTCAAAAATCATATTGCCATCTTTTGAATAAATGGATTCCCTAGTCTTCTTAACTTTGGGTAGAATTTGGACCCAGAACATGGCATCTTCAGGGATGTTGGAAACTAGATCTTCATCATAAAAAACTTCTTGTTTAGTTGTCATATCGTATGACTCTTTCCAATCAAAATTGTTTGGTTCTGCTACTTGAGCTGTAAGACACAAATAACCGTTTAATAGTAAAATGAGCAAGCCCATTCGACTAAGCGTACTTAGTTTGTTCATAACTTTATATTATTATTTAACTTTCCCTGCTATAGTTTAAAGCGGCAAGCAGGCATAAATAGCCACTACCTAAATTTTGCTAAGTTCGTCAATAGCAATTTGGTGTACAGAATGGAATGTGTGTCAATTATACACTCAAATTGAATGTATCAATAACATTAGTTTTAGCTTTCATTCTGAATGAAAAAAAGTTTTTCGCTTTTTGCTTTGATCATTTATTAGCGACTGCTTAGGTCAACTTTATAAATTAATTTTTTCAAAGCTTGATTTTTGAATACTGGAGTTATACAGTATATTTTTATTAGGTAAATATCATTTAAGTTTATATAAAGACTAAATGATTTTCCAATATGGCATTTTTGATAAAAAAAAACAAAACCGTTTTATATTCGGTCGGTTTCATTTTAAATTCGGTAAATAATTTTTGAATTTTAGAGAAAAGGCGCATTTTTAACACAAAACCAGCCTTTTGAGATGGGAATAAATACTTTGTAACTGAAAAGGAAAAAGCCGTTACCTTTAATTAGTTAGTCAATTTAGAAAAATATACTACATCTTGAAAATTTTCTTTTTTTTCCCTCCCACACCAATAGCCTTTATTAATTTCTAACATTTCGAATCCATACATTTTTAATTTTGAATACAAATACTTTTCACTATACCCAACGTTTGCACATTTTACCTTATCGTCTATTAAATAGTAATCTTCATAGTTGAATTTAAAATCTAAGCCATTATTACTTTTCATTAATCGTTTTGACTCCTCATCAATTATAAAAAAGGTAGCCCTTACAACTCCTCCGGGCTTTAAGACTTTACTAATTTGGTCCAAATAGTTTTCTAAATCACTTGGCAACATATGGGTAAATACTGAATTAGAAATTATTAAATCAAATTGGTTCTCTTTATAAGGAAAAATAAATTCAGATGCCTTTCTATCATTATTTACATATAAATCATTATTCAATGGAACACATAAAAAGTTGAAATGAGGGTATTTTGATTTAATATTTTCTTTACACCATTTTATGCCTCTTTCAACAATATCAAATCCATGATATTCTCCATCCGCTTTTAATGATATGACATCGGTAAGTGGAATAGCTATTCTACCTATTCCGCAACCTATATCCAAAACTTTACTATCCGCTTTTACAAATTTTTTACTTAGTAATTCTGCTACAATTTGATTTCCTTCCTTTTCAAAATCACCTGAACCTGTAAAAATTAATCCTTTAGCTGGATATTTACTTTTCCCATTTCTCAAATAATTTATCACATCACTTGGCATGTAAAAAACTCTTCTTGCCCAAAATCTTAATTCTGGTGGTAAAAAATAAAAAACAATTCTAGAGAACTTCATTTTCGATTTTAATTTTATTTTGAAAGAAACCCTTCCAAATAGTTTCAAGGGGCCATTTACAAAGCGCAATACAAGGATCTCCAAAAAAGATTAGTATTACATATGTATGATAGAAATAAATTGGTATCAATAGTTTATTCTGCATAAATATAGTTCTTAAATACAGAAACGTTTAATTCGTCTGAATAATCCTTTACTTCATTTATTTCTTGTCCAATTCAATTGGTTTGGCATCTAACAAAGGCTAGTTAATAAAAAAAGGTCTTTTAGAAGCACTTGCTCCTAAAAGACCTTTTTCTTCAATCTATTAAAATTTCCTTATGGCTTCTCTAGCATCACTTTCCTAAGTTGACCATCTATTTCAATAAGATACATACCTGAAGGAAAATTAGATAAATCTAATTGAATGTTAGTGCCTGTATTTTTTGAAAGCACAGACATTTCCTTACCTAAGATATTATAGATACTGATATCATCAGAAATCACATTTGTGGTTCTTAGATTCAAAATACCATTGGTAGGATTTGGAAATAATTCAATTTTATTATTATTCAGATCCTCATTTGCTAAAGGTGAATCACAACCTACTTCACGTACGTCCCAATCATAATAGTAGTAATAGTATTGTAATGGATCTGTGCCAGCAGTACTTGAATGTATTGAAACCAAACCTTCAATATCGTATGGATAAGTTGCGCCACCATCATTTCTATATAAGAAGGCATCTGACCTTAAACCTAATCTATAATTCATTCCTTGTGCTACAAGAAACTCCAGTTCTATTCGATGTTCTCCTTCTTCAATGAAGATATCTTTAGATTGAATTAATTCACCAGCCTCATTCAAAAGAATAACTGTTCGTTGTGCAGCAGCAGAACTAAATACTTTTACAGAACTAATAATGATATCTTCGGTTGCATTAAATATTAATGCTTGATGGCCACCTTCAAAATATCTACCTGAACCTATGTCAATATTTTCAGGACCAACCGATTGAGATTCTTTTGGAACACCAGTTCCAAGATTGATCAAGTTTTCTTTTAACTCCATATTTTCACCAAAAGCATTTGCAACTTTAAGGCTTACAGCATATTCTCCTGGTTCATCATAAGTGTGAGCTGGTGATTTTTCAGTTGAAGTATTTCCATCTCCAAAATCCCATAAGTAGCTTTCAGGCCTTGGCCAAGAATTGTCTTCAAACTGGACATCTAGCGTACCACAGCCACTATATTTATCAGCAAAAAAGAAAGGCTCTGAAGCATATTCTACAGAAGGACATTGGCTTAATGTTTCTAATCCAAAATCTACCCCCTCAGATCTAATACCTGGAATTAATTCTGTTCTTCGATCTTGGCAAATTTTCATAATTGTTGGGTAGGAACCAATTTGATAAGCAGAAGCAATGCTTGAGTTATCTATAATTGGATAATTTGTCCCCGCAACCCAATCTCCAATAGTATTTGTCCCTGTACCATAAAGGTCTTCGATAGTTGTAGTTACATCACATTCTACCATTAAGATCATAGCTTCATTAGATCCATCTGACCCAACTTGGTGGTAAAGGTCTTCAAGTATTCCGCTTGTATGGAAAGTCCAACAAGGTCCGCACCAAGTGGCAGAAAAATCGATTATTACGTCTCTTCCAGAAGCAAGAATATCATATAAATTATGTTCATTCCCATCTAAATCCGTGGCAGTAAAATTAGGTGCTATACTTCCATTTGGAATTTGTGCAAAAAGCTGCATTGAAAACAGAAGAAATAGCGGTAGTAAGAGTCTTTTCATGATTTTAAGTTTTATAAAAATTAAGATACAAATTATAATTTGGACAAAGAAAACATTACAAGAATTTAATTGACTTGAAATCAATATGGCCCATATTTAGGGATTAATTTTATATTCGCACTGAGTTCTATAGTCAAATTCATTATATATCATGAAAAAAGCACTTACCAATTGCCTGTTGATACTAGGTCTTATACTTTCTTCTTGTTCAGACCCATGTGACGATGTAAATTGCCAGAATGGATCAAGCTGTGATGATGGCACTTGTCTTTGCACAACAGGCTATTCTGGAAATAATTGTGAAATTGAAAATAGAATGGCTTTTATTGGTACTTGGAAGGGAATGGATGTTTGTAGTGGTGAGAATCCAGTAACAATTGAATTGCTTATCTCTGCTTCTGCCGATGCTGTTGATAAAGTTAATTTGTCTTTGACTAATGGAATCAGTTTTGAAGGAACAATAACTTCTCCTACCACATTACTTATTCCACAAGGTGTTACGACAGAACCTATGTTCAATCTAGAATCAACTTACTCTGGTGATGCTAGTCTAGATGAGAATAATGTTTTGATGTTAAATTTAGAACAAGAAATAGAAATTATTGGAACAAAGTCATGTGTTGCCACTCTTACTAAATAAAGTATTAGTTACTGCTAAGATTTTTAAGACTAATACCATCCAAAATAATTTTTTGAATGCTAGCTAAAATTTGATCTGGCTTTTTCTTTTTTGATTGTTTGTTATAGTCATAAACCCATCTAGTGGAAGAAAGAATGGTGTATAGACATATTGTCGGATCAATTGATTTGATACTTTTTTCAAGCTGTGCTTTTTCAATTATTTGAATAAACCGTTTTTCATAATCTTTTCTCATTTCTAAAAACAAAGAAAGATCAGGTTCACTCAGTTGGCGCCATTCGTCATTAAAGGAAGTTATGGAGGTGATGTCTTCTAAAGCTATGGTAATATGTAGTTTTAATAAAGCTTTTATTTTATCAAAAGCACAAATGTTTTGATGATCAATCTCTTCCAGCCCTTTCAAAAACCGATTGGCGTTTGCAAAACAAATTTCTTTTAAGAGTTCTTCTTTAGATCCGATGTGATTGTAAAGGGAGGATGCTTTTAGATTCACGGCTGCAGCAAGATCTCTCATAGAAGTTGCTTTGTACCCCTTGTCTCGGAATAACTTAGCGGCGGCTACAAGTATTATCGTTTTTTTTGCTGTAGGTAAATTTTCTGACATAAATTATACATCAAAGTTGACAACCACCTTAGGGGTAATCGGATGAGCCTGGCAAGTAAGAATAAATCCGGCTTCAACTTCATCATCTTCCAAACCATAATTTACATCCATCTCCACTTTGCCTTCTTCCAGTTTGGCTTTGCAGGTACAACAAACACCTCCCTTGCATGCAAATGGCAGGTCCGCTCCTGTTTTCAATGCCGTATCCAAAATACTTTCTTCATCATTTTTTAATTTGATCTCAAAAGTATTTCCATCTGACTTGATAGTAATTTCAGCAATGAATGTTTCTTGTACATTACTCTTTTTACGAATGACCTTTTCTCCTGGTGTTGTAAATAATTCAAAATGAATCTTTGATTTTTCGATATCAATTTCTTCCAAGACTTCTTTTACATCCATAATCATTTCATATGGACCACATAAAAAGAATTCATCGATTAATTTTGGATTGATCAAAGACTGCGTAATCTTCTTGGCTTTAACCTTATCAAGGCGTCCATAAAAAAGGTCTGACTCAAGTTTCTCCCGACTCAAAACATGATGAACAATTAATCTGCCCAAGTACTTATTCTTTAAGGCCTCAATTTTTTCATGAAAGATGATGGAATCAACTGATTTATTTCCATAAAACAATGTGAAGGTGGATTCCCCTTCTTCTTCTAATACAGATTTCATGATAGACATGATGGGTGTGATCCCAGAACCTGCCGCAAAGGCTGCATAATTTTTTTTATGCTTGGAATCAATAGATGTATGAAATTTACCCATAGGTTCCATAACCTCAAGCACATCTCCTTTATGTAGCTGAGTATTTGCAAAACTGGAAAATCTTCCTCCATCAACTTGTTTGACTGCCACTCTAAGTTCATCATCTTTTAATGCACTACATATAGAATAGGAGCGTCTCAGATCTTCTCCATTTATTTCTTTCTTGAACGTTAGGTATTGTCCAGGTATGAATTTGAAATTATCTGCAATTGATTCAGGTATATCAAAAGCTATGCTCACGGTGTCATGAGTTTCCTTTGTTATATCCTTTATCTTTAATTTATGAAAAGTTGTTGCCATACGAATGAATGTTCGTTAGCGAAGATAGTAAAATTCGAGCAATCGAGGAATCAAGCATAAGCTTGTCTTCAGTGGGAACAAATCGAATGGAGTATATGAACGTACCTGTGTTTCTGAAGCTTGAAGAATAGCCAGGCGTGAGGAGAGCTTCTGAAACATTCTCCCTAAGAACATGAAGAGCTTCTGAAACATCCTACCTAAGAACATGAAGAGCTTCCGAAACATCCTCCTAAAGAGCATAATGATATTCAAAAAATCGCCAATGCTATGTTGGTGAGGAACGAGAGACTTGAAGTGAAAAGTTTCAGAAATGAAAAAACAAAAAAAGCACTTTGACAGAGTCAAAATGCTTTTTCATTCAATGTATGTAGATTGTTCCTAAGCTAACTTGGAAACAAATTTGGTCAATTTAGACTTCAAGTTGGCTGCCTTGTTCTTGTGCCAAGTATTCTTCTTTGCCAATCTGTCAATCATACTAACAACCTTAGGAAGGTATTTCTTAGCATCTGCTTGCTTTTCCATTTCTCGGAGCTTCATAATTGCAGATCTAGTACTCTTCTTGTAGTATCTATTCCTAACACGCTTAACAGCGTCCTGACGTATTCTCTTCTTTGATGATTTATGTTGTGCCATCTAAGCTTTTTTCAATAATTTAAAATAGTCTGCAAATGTAAGGTATTTTTCTCTAATTAGAAATAGCCAAATGCTAACAATCCTTAATATTTTCACTTTAATTTGCAATTAATGTTTGTTGAAGCCTTATTTTTACCATAAATTAGGCCTAAATATCATATAAGACCTGTCAACAAAGGCATATTTTTTACGTAAGAAAGTCGATAAATACTACAAATATGAGCGATTATTCCTTTATATCGAATGCGCACCCTGGCTATATTGAAGAGATGTACCAGAAATACAAATCTGATCCACAATCAGTAGATGGTGGCTGGGCTACCTTTTTCAAAGGCTTTGAATTTGCTTCAGGTACAAACGGAGGCTCTAATGGAGGCAAAAATGGCTCTGCTGGTACTACAGCCTCCATGAAAGATGTCGATAAAGAATTTGGTGTAATGTCCATTATTCATGGATTTAGAGATCGTGGCCACCTATTAAGTACAACCAACCCGATAAGACAAAGGAGAGATCGTGCCCCACATCTAGATCTATCTGATTACAATCTTTCAGATAGTGATCTTAACAAGGTATTTGCTGCTGGTACTGAAATTGGTTTGCCCAATGCTACTTTAAAAGAAATAATTGCAAAGCTTAAAAGCATTTACTGTGCGAATATAGGTTTTGAGTATTCTCATATAGAAAATAGAGAAAGAAGAATGTGGTTAAGAGATAAAATAGAATCTCGCTCGCTACATGATTATGGATTTCCATTGGAACAGAAGGTTCGAATACTCAAGCAATTAAATGGCGCAGTAGGTTTTGAGAAATTTCTACACACAAAATATATTGGTCAGAAAAGATTTTCCTTAGAAGGAGGAGAATCTACCATTGCTGCACTTGATGCATTTATCAATAAAGGCGCTGAGCTAGAAGTGAAAGAGGTCATCATAGGAATGGCTCATAGAGGCCGATTGAATGTTTTGGCTAATATCATGCAAAAGACATATGAACACATATTCAATGAATTTGAAGGCAATGCCTTACCAGAGCAAATTTTTGGAGATGGAGATGTCAAATACCACATGGGTTATGACTCGCAAACAAAAACCGCTAGCGGTAAAGAAGTAGATTTAAAACTTGCGCCAAATCCTTCTCATTTAGAATCAGTCAATACAGTGGTTCTAGGATTTGCTAGAGCTAAAGCAGACATCCTTTACAAATCGGATTATGATAAAATTCTTCCAATTTTAATACATGGAGATGCTGCCGTAGCAGGTCAAGGTATTTCATATGAGACGGTTCAGATGAGTAAACTGGAAGGCTATTACACCGGAGGCACCATTCATTTTGTAATAAACAATCAAATAGGATTTACCACAGATTTTGAGGATGCACGTTCATCAACCTATTGTACTGCTGCTGCAAATTTAGTTCAAGCACCCGTGTTTCATGTTAATGGAGATGATCCGGAGGCAGTTGTTTTTGCAGCCGAATTAGCCATTGAGTATAGACAAAAATTCAACAACGATGTGTTTATAGACATGGTATGTTACCGTAAGCATGGACACAATGAAGGGGACGATCCAAAGTTCACACAACCTCAGATGTATGACTTGATCAAAAACCATCCAAATCCTAGGGAAATCTATTTGGCAAAAATGTTAGAGCGAGGCGACATTGACAAATCAATGGCTGATCAAATGGAAAAGACTTTTTGGGATGACCTTCAAGCAAGGTTAGACAATGTCAAAGAAAAAGCTTTGCCTTACAAACCTCAGAAGCCAGAATTGGCTTGGCAAAAGTTGACTCTTGTACATACCCCACAAGGAAACTCCCCTAGAACAGGAATCAAGAAAGCGCACATCAATAAGATCATCAAACATCTGATGACTATCCCTGCAGACTTTAATCCTTTAGGTAAGGTCAATAGATTGCTTAAAGGTGCACAAAAATTATTAGATGCAAATAAATTGGATTGGGCACTTGCGGAACTGCTTGCCTATGGATCTATTTTATTAGAAGGTAAAAATGTTCGGATGAGCGGACAAGATGTCAAAAGAGGTACTTTCTCTCATAGACATGCCGTCTTTAATGACAGCAAAACATTTGAACAATATAATCGACTAAATAGCATCCAAGATAAACAAGGAGAGTACTTGATTTACAATTCATTGCTTTCCGAATTTGGTGTGCTAGGATTTGAATATGGTTATTCAATGGCCTCTCCTGATTCGCTTGTTATATGGGAAGCTCAATTTGGAGACTTTTATAATGGAGCACAAACCATCGTTGACCAATACATAACTGCTGCAGAATCTAAGTGGAACAAAATGAGTGGCTTGGTTATGCTTTTACCACATGGATATGAAGGTCAAGGACCTGAGCATTCGAGTGCAAAATTTGAAAGATTCTTACAGCAATGTGCGGAATACAACATGACGGTAACTAACATTTCCACACCGGCAAATTTCTTCCATGCAATGAGAAGACAGCTGACATGGAATTTTAGAAAGCCATTAATCAACATGTCGCCTAAGTCAATCTTGAGACATCCGATGGCTGTTTCAGATTTGAAAGCATTTGAAGACACAGCAGAAAACACTTTTTACGAATATTACGATGATCCGGACTTCAACAACAGCAATGCTAAAAATGTTCGAAAACTGATCATGTGTACAGGTAAAATATACTACGATCTACTCCAAAGAAAGATGGATCTTAAAAATAAAGATATCGCTATCATAAGGATTGAGCAGCTTTACCCATTCCCAAAAGCAATGATCGAAAAGCTATTCAAAAAATATAAGAATGCTGAAATCACATGGGTGCAAGAAGAATCAAACAACATGGGTGCTTGGCAGTTTATAGCTAATGAATTTAGAGGCTTAGACATTAAATGTATCTCAAGAAAAGCTTCAGCTTCTCCAGCGACGGGATACAAGAAGGTTCATGAAAAACAACAAGAAGAACTATTGAAGAAGGCTTTTTCATAAAATCCTTAGAAAGATTTTTTTATCCAATCAAAGCCTATTTTGAAATTTCAAAATAGGCTTTGAAATTTCAAAACACAATTTTGCACTTTGTTCTTAAATGTAATTGAAATATTTTCTGTGCTGTTTAGTCTGGCATTTCTTTTTCTTTTAATAAAGGAAAACAAATGGTGTTGGCTTTTTGGAATTTTATCCTCTGCTTTGTCTGTCTATTATTTTTATGCTATAAATTTATACGCAGAATCTATACTCTATATCTTTTACATTTTTATCGGCTTCTATGGCTGGTGGGTTTGGGAGAGAAAGAATGAAGAAAGCTTTAAGATTGTCAAGTGGCAAACAAGCAAACATCTTCCTTTGATTTTGGCAGGCGGTCTTCTATCTTATTTGATTTATTATATTTTTAAAACGTACACCAATGCCGCTCGTCCTTTGGTAGATTCTTTCACCACCAGTTTTGGATTTATTGCTTCTTTTTTAGAGCTGTACAAAATTTTTGGAACTTGGATCTATTGGATCATATTAAATGCCACAAGTATATGGTTATACTATGACCGAGGCGCGCACTTTTATGCTGGACTCATGGTTATTTATTTAGGTTTTTCTTTCTATGGTTTTTATAGTTGGAGGAAGAAGCTGGTAAAAGTAGAAAGGTGAAGCAGTGAAAGGTGAAGCAGTGAAAGGTGAAGCAGTGAAAGGCGAAACAGTGAAAGACGAAGCAGAGAAAGGCGAAGCAGTGAAAGGTGAAACTAAAAGTTGAAAGTTGTTGAGGGATTGTCAGATAAAACTTAAACCAATAAAAATCGATTTTTGATACTTGTTCTAATTTAAATTCTTTACCTCATTTATAGCGAGAATGTCCAAAAAACAAGGTTCTCCTCGAAAGCCATTTGTCATGATTTTAAATAAAAATCTTGCCAAATGAATTCAGATCATTTCTTGTACCCAGCGTTTACACACTGGCTACAATAATGTCACGCCTCTGGCGTTTTTTGCCTTACTTCATCAAAGTAAAACTACCCTTGACAATTTCATCAAGATCTGCAAGCGTATTATGATAAGAAAGAATATAAAAGTAAATATCTGATTGGATATTTTTCCCTCGGTGTTGGCCACCCCATGGCTCAGAGCCTTCATGTATTATGGCACCCCAGCGATCATAAATTGTCAAATCTATGAGTTCAAAGTGAGAACCTAGTGGTTCGAATGTGTCATTGATGCCATCGCCGTTTGGACTAAAAGCAGTAGGCATATAAATTCGAGACAAGCAAGAATCTACTTTAAGAATGTATTCCTTTTCAAAAAAACAATCTTCTATTTCTGTACTTATGGTGTATTTGCCTTCTCTGTATAAAGTGACAACATCATCTTTTGCTTCTCGTCCGTTTAATTTAAAGGTAGAATTAAATCTATTTTCTAAATTAATTACATAGGGTAAATTTTGAATACAAACGAGGCTATCAGCTGGTAATTCAATTATTTCTTGGTTGCCGATAAGGTCCGTTAAAAAATCAAAATTTGCACCTACAATATCTTCACAAAATCCATCTGTTACTGTGGCCTCATAATATCCACCTTGATTAATAGTTATTTGCAAACCTGATTCACCGGTGTTCCATACGGCGCTCTTTATATTTCTATTGTCATTGTTTAAACTTATCTCGTAAGGTGGTAATTCACAAATATATGCACCGCTAAGCTGAGCGCTAAGATCATCTGAAAGGACTACAATATCTCTAGAAAAAGTATGTTCACAACCTAAAGAAGAAATTGACTGGGTTAATGTATAATCACCAGCTGCTTCAAAGCAATGTGATAAACTTTCTTGATCAACAAAAGTTTCATCAAGAGCAGGCCCTTTCAATTGCCATTTTTGCGTCTCAGCTAATCCAGTATTTATATTTAAAGTTGTTGCACATTCTCCAATACATAAAGTATCTGGAAAATCAAAGTCAGGGTTCAATGCTGGCATATTTGGACAAGAATGAGATCCAAATTGTTCTGTAGTATTTTCTAAAGTTAAATTAGTCTCAATCAGACCAGGAGTTTCATTTATTACAATTTCAGTTGATTTTTCCACCAGTACTATTTCATCGGAACTAAGACAAGCTTCTAAAATTTCACAATCATCAATCTCTCCTTTGAAGTTTGACTTAAAAACTACTGGGTAACCGTCATCATCAGAAACAAGAAACCTAATATTTGAATCTGAAAAATAATGCCCTCTTCTAAATCTAGTCGTTCTAATATTATATCCATATTCATCAATCACTTCAAAATTAGTATTAAGGGTAGCATAGATCAAAGGAACTTTATTAAAAGAAGTGGAGGACAGAAGAATTTCATCTTCTACTAAATTTAGATTTAAATCTAGAAAAGGATAATGATCTGCATAAATCAAATTTGTTTGTTGCACATTAAGATCAAAATCAGTTTTCAAGAGTATACCTTTCTCAAATCCTTCGCTTTGAAAATCTGTTCTCCTACTCAAACCAGAATAATAAATGGTTTTATTGATGTCATCTATTTCAACATTTAAGAGAGAACATTCTTCTAATATCTTTGAAGAAAGCTGTTCGCCATTTTCTGAAATTTTTAACAACAAGGTCCTATCATTTGTAAGCGTAAAAGCAATTATGAAAAACCCATCAGTACTAAATTGAATGGATGCGAATTTACTATAAGTAATAAAAGAAAATTGATCTAACAAGACCCCATCTTCAAAGAATTCGAATGATTTTGACCACAGTTCATTTCCAGCTCTATCAATTGCAAACATCTTAGTAAAGGCATCATGATTTCTCAAAACTAATATCTTTTCGGAATCGATATAAATTTCAGAAGGTTTGCCAGGAGAATCTTGGCCTAAGGCTATGTGTTTATCTTGAGGAATGTCATAAATCAAAAGGTCAAAATTTTCAACACCATCATCAACAAAGATGGGGGACGAGTGAGTCGCAACAACAATTAAGTCGTCTGAAAAACTTTGCGCTGATCGACCCAAAACCTGAAAAGTAAAACCTTCTTTTGTTATTTTTTTAGAAAAAATTGGGTTTGAATACTGGTTAAAAGCATAAAAACTGAAGTCATTTCGGACTGAAATAGTTGAATAATCAAAAATAGCAGATCGTCCATTTTGATCTACAGATAAGTGAAAATTACTACTTGCCTTACTTGCTTTTAGAATTGAGGATTCAATCTGTTGTGCAGCCAGGCTATTTACAAATAGTAGAACTATGATATATATCGAGATTCTGGTAATCTTCATTGCAGTTTAAGCTTTCAATCAATATAAATATAAGGATAAGAAAATAAATTATTTGAATTAAATACTCGTTTTGGTGGCTTTTGTCAATTTATAGACCTAAAGGTAAGGCAATCTATGGAAGATGTTGTTTTAGATTTGAGAATAGAGTGTTTTCTTTCCTTCTAAAAATTTCAATTCCGAAGGATTCGTTAATTTAGATAATGCAAAATCAATATTTATAATGGCTTGATCTTGCTCTTTATTCAGGTGGTAATATTCTGCTAAACTAGCATAATACAAATATTCTTTTTGTGCCAGTTCCTTTGGCTTAATATCTTCAAAGGTTTTCTTTGCTTTTACTAGCTCAGGCATTTGCAAATATACTATGGCAAGGTTTAATTTAAAATAGATATTCTCTTGAAGCTTGAGTAATTCTTGGTAATAATTTGCAATGATTTGCCAATTGGTGGATTCGAAATTCATGGCACGCAAATGCTCGGCAGCTATTGCAGCTTCATAATGGTAGGAAGAAAAATATTCAGTATCCTTCACAGCTTTATTCATCGCTTCATTGGCAACTGCAATTAAAGGAAAATACCACTTAGATCGGTCTTGCTTAGACAAGGAAATAAGTTCATTGTTTTCGTCAACTTTAGAATCAAGCCTAGCAGCATGAAAACAAATTAAAGCAAAAAGTGCATAGAATTTCTGGGTACGTAATTCTTCTTTTTTTAAGATTAATTTTGCCAATCGCAATGCCTCTCCACAAAGCTCTTTTCTAATGGCTAGGTCCTTTTTATTTGAATGAAAACCTTCATTAAAAATAACATAGATGACCTCCATTACTCTGTCTAATCTTGCTGGTAGATTTTCCCCAAGAGGTATTTCAAATTTTAGATTTTCTTGGGCTACCATCTTCCTAGCCCTTTGCAATCTTTTTTTTATGGTGTCTTCCTGTACTAATAGAGCCGCTGCAATTTCTTTAATACTAAAACCGGAAATTGTTCTTAAGGCAAAGGCAATTTGCTCTTTTGGTTCCAATAAGGGATGACAAGCGGCAAAGATCATACGGAGTTGACTGTCTTCTACTTCGTGGTCTAGAAAAAGTTCGTCTATTTTAAAACTTAAACTGGAAGGATTTTGAGAAAACGATCTTGCTTTTTCAGCTTTAACAGATCTAAAGATATCTATGATTCTATTTTTTGCCGCTGCAGTTAACCAAGCTTCGGGATTTTCAGGCATTTCATTTTGCCATGATTTAATGGCTTGAATGAAGGTGTCTTGTATCGCGTCTTCAATGGTTTCTAAATTTTCAAAACCAAATGCTTTTGTCAATATTGAAACCATCTTTCCAAACTGATGTCTGAAAAGATGGTCTATGTTAGGTTCTATCATTAGTTTTCAAAAACCATTACTTCTCTGATTTCTACTGCTCCTCCAAGATCATAGTCTGGAAACCCTTGAGCTATTTCTACTGCTCCATCATAATCTGCCGCTTTAACTACATAGTAGCCACCGATTATTTCTTTAGATTCTGCAAAAGGTCCATCAGTAACCGTTCTATTTTCTCCAGTAACTCTTCTTCCATGAGGATGAAGCGCGTCTCCACCTTTAACAACTCCTTGCTCTCTCATCTTTGTATTCCAGGCAAACCATTGTCCCATTCTTGCTTGCATTTGCTCCGGAGACAACCCTAATGCTGCGTAATCCGCTCCTAGGAAAATTAACATAAAGTCTTTCATGATTTTAAATTTTAATTGTTTATAAAAATAGTTAATTAATTTTAATTCTAAAACTTGTCACAGTACATGACATAAAACATTTAAGCCATCACGGCGCCCCATTGACCAATCACTCCCCCCATCAATATCAAGCTGATTACCCAATATCCTAAATAGACAAGGAAGTATCTAAAAGATTTTTTTTCAAAAATAGTCACGTACCCAAGGACAGGAATTACAAAACCAATACAAGCTTGCAAAACAGCATGTAATGCACCATGTCCAAAGCTCAAAAAAGAGCTTCCATACTCAGACATGAATGCGCCTCCTACGCCTGTTTTTAATAATTCAGCATCTCCACCAACCATACTAAATGCACCGAACTGATGTATCGTCAAGCCAAAAAGGCCCCAGGCTATAAAAAAATTTAATATTAAAGTAGATAGTAGTTTTATTGTGCTTACTTCTGACCTATCTGCTCCTTTTAGATTGGTCAGGTCATACCAAAAATCTCCTCCAAATACTTTTGGGTGGAACCAGAGATATCCTAAAATCAAAGGAATTAAGGCGGCAGCTGTGAGTATTGCAAAATTTGGTAACATATTAAATAATTTTCTGTTAGTTAATTGATTTCAACTACGTGACGGAACAGAAGATTAAAAGGGGGACAGGAAATTGATTTTTTTTTGAAAAAAAATAAAAAAAGTACGAAACCCCCGTAAATACTTAGAGAATGAGGAGGAGGAATTGGTAATTGGTAATTGGTAATTGGTAAAGAGTAGTGAAGGGTGAAAAGTGATGAGTAAAGGAAGAAGAGTGAAGTTTTTTTCTTCTATAATACATCATGCTCAATACAAGATGGGGCTACTAGTTATAGTAAACATCTGAATAAAACTGTAAACGGTAATTGGTAAATTTTAAAGGGTAAAGTTTTTTATGGAAAGCTAAACCTTACTCCTTTGCCTACCTACTTCATACAACATAATACCAGCAGCAACAGAGACATTGAAGGAATTGCCTTTCCCTTTTTGAGGAATAATAAAGGAATCGTCAATTAGTGCACGCAGCTTAGAACTTACCCCTTTATCCTCAGAACCAAGTACTAAGGCCGTTGGTCCGGAGAGATCGCAATCATAGAGCATCTTGCTTCCGTCCAAAATAGAGGCTAGTACACGAACACCGTTCAATTTGAATTCTTCAACTACTTTAAGAATATCCTTCTCACGGCAAACAGCAATACGATTTAGAGCACCCGCAGAAGTTTTCATGGCGTCTTCATTGACAGCAGCACCGCCTTTTTCAGGAATGATAATGGCATGTACCCCACTCAACTCAGCTGAACGAGCTATGGCACCAAAGTTTCTGACATCAGTGATCCCATCAAGGATCAGAAAAAGAGGTGTTTCTGATTGTTCGTAAACAAAAGGAATAATATCTGACAATTTGCTGTAGCTGATAAGAGATACATAAGCAATTATGCCTTGGTGCAATCCAGAACAAAGTCTATTTAGCTTTTCTTTTGGAACATATTGTATACTTATATCTTGTTCTTTACATCCTGCTCTTACTTCACGTTCGAGCTCGCTACTTAAATTTTTCTGTATAAAGACCTTTTCAATAGGGGCAGCACTTTTTATGGCTTCCAAAACTGGATGCTTACCGTAGATAATGGATTGTTTACTTGGCATAGTTATTTTTTAAAATCGACTGCAAATATGACACTATTTTAAGTAAAAAAATTCTTGCAGATAGCTTCAAAAAGGATAAAGCATGAAATATTTCATGCTATTTGGTCTTCAAAGCTTCAAAAACATAGATTTGTGTCTTGTATTAAAACAATAAAGCCTAATTTTTTCTTTATTTTTACGAGTATACAAACAGCTCCATACAAATTGGATATTAAAATTTGATCTATTCTTACTTATAAAAATTTATATATGAATATTTTTACAAAACTACTCTCTTTATTATTAATTCTATGTTTCAATGCGAGCATTTGGGCCCAAACGCAAGGCCCCAAAGATGTTGCCTTAAGATATTTAGAAGATAAACAAATAGAATGGGGGCTTGAAGAAGCTGATTTGAACAATATTGCTATTAGTGACTACTACTTTGGCAGAATGGAAAAAGTTCACCATTTTTATTTCAACCAAACCTTTCAAAACATAAAAGTACACAATGCCATCACCTCTGTGCATGTAACCGATCAAGGTAAAGCTATTTGCGTTTCGAATAACTTTGTACAGAAATTGGCTTCAAAGGTAAATGTCAATACACCTGTGATTGATCAAGTTGCAGCGGTTCAATCTGTTTGTAGAAATTTAGAAATTCCACTAAATAATTTTCAATTCAAAGCCTTAGGAAGAAATGCTAACAAAGTAACCTATGACAAAGGTGAAATTTCTAATGCGGATATTAATGTAAACTTGGTTTATCAAAAAGTAAATAAGCAAGAATATAAATTGGCTTGGGATGTCTCAATAGATCCAATAAAAGGAAAAGACTATTGGTCAATAAGAGTCGACGCAGTAGATGGAGCAATTTTAGATAAAAAGAGTTGGACGGTACATTGTAAATTTGATCATAAGGATGGTCACAAACACGATCACTCACAATGCAGTGCTCCTTCTAGAAAAACAAGGACGACTAAAGTAAATGCAAAAGTAAAGGAAACAAACAATCAACCAGCGGCAGTTTCCGGTACCTACAATGTTTTTGCCGATGTAATAAATGGCAGCATCATTCCTTACGAAAGTCCTGGATATGGACCTAGGAATTTATTGGTTACACCTCATGAACCATTATCAAATCCTTTTGGATGGCATGACACAAATGGACAGCCTGGACCAGAATATACTATTACAAGAGGAAACAACTGTTATGCTTACTTGGATTTGGTTGATGATAATACCCCTGAGTATTCTCCAGATGGTGGCAATACTTTGACCTTTGATTTTCCTTGGGATCCGGAATCTGAGCCAGATTTGCATCAAGATGCGGCAGTATCCAATGTGTTTTTTATGACAAATTATATTCATGACCTTAGTTATGCCTATGGATTTGATGAGGCATCAGGAAATTTCCAAGCAAACAATTATGGTAACCACAATACTGGTAATGGAGATTATGTTTTGGTAGAGGCGCAAGATGGTGCAGATCTAAATGATGAAGATCATGAAAATAACGCAAACTTTGCTACGCCAGGAGACGGAGGAAATCCAAGAATGCAAATGTATGTTTGGACTAGATCAGGTGGAAGATTATTGAATGTTTTATCACCAACTAGTATTGCAGGTTTGTATCAAACGGCAACTGCGAATTTTGGACCAATGATTGCAAACACCCCAATCATTAATAAAGAAATAGCTTTAGCATTTGACGATAGTACAGAACCAACCCTATGTTGTAATGAAATAAATAACCCTGGAGATATTCAAGGCAAAATTGCTATGATCGATAGAGGAGGATGTTGGTTTCAAGCGAAAGTATATAATGCAGAACAGGCTGGAGCCGTTGCTGCCATTATTTGCAATTATGAAGATGCAGAAGAAACTCTAGGGCCAGCTCCACAAGGTGAAATTCCAACCATTCCATCTGTGATGCTTAGTAAGCCAAACTGTGATTTACTTAAATCATTCATTTCGGAAGGAGTCAGTATTTCTTTAGAGTTACCACCAAACTCTGGACCTGATGAATATGACGGAGATTTTGCTAATGGTATCATTGCTCATGAATATGGCCACGGGATTTCAAATAGATTGACAGGAGGAGCAAATAATACAGGATGTCTTTCAAATGCAGAACAAATGGGAGAAGGCTGGTCAGATTATATGTCTTTGATTACTACGACAACCTCCGCTAATTTTGGAGCTGAAAAAAGAGGTATTGGTACTTGGGTAAGTAGAGAAAATACAAATGGAAACGGAATAAGAATAAAGCCATACTCTACTGACATGACAGTTAATCCTTTAACTTTTAATGATGTTCCTGCCAATACAGGAGTTCATGCTTTAGGTACTGTATGGTGTACCATGCTTTGGGATCTTTATTGGGCTATGACAGAACTTCATGGATTTGATGATGATATTATAAAT